>JBAXFO010000389.1:0-5215 GCA_037139885.1 Planctomycetota bacterium | reverse complement strand
CCCATGCGTAAATCGGCGGCCAGGGTCAAATAGCCCAGCGGCGCCGCCGGGGTCACGAGAATGGGGAGCACATTGAACCATTCAACACGGTGCGGCCGGCTCTGGCGAGCGACGACGAGTTTCGCCTTGCGTAAAAGCGCGTTGTCAAAATCGGTGCGGAGATCGAGTTCGCGGGTTTGAAATTCGGCGTCGAGCAGACGTTGGCTGTTGCTTTCTTTTTCGCGAAGCGTTTGTGCAGCGGTGCGGTACGCCAACAGCGACACGCCGCCCAAGCTCACGACGAGGAGAGCGAGGAAATAGACGATCAGCGACACGCGAATGGATTTCATGGCGACTCGAACAGCGACCTCTTAAATTGGCGACTGAAATCGAAAGATCACTCTTCCGCTCCGCGCAACATATAACCTTCGCCCCAGCGCGTTTGAATGAGGGGGTTATCGTACCCTTTATCGATCTTCGTTCGCAAGTAGCGAATGTAAACATCGACGACGTTCGACGTGTTTTCGTCGAATTCATCGTAAAGATGATTCCAGATCATCGTCCGCGTGACGACTTTGCCGGCGTGGAGAGCTAAAAGCTGCAAAAGGCCGAATTCACGCGGCGTCAAGTGAATGGCCACGCCGCCCCGCTTCACGAGGCGCGAGGCGGTGTCGATTTCGAGATCGTGAACGCGAATGACGGGGTCTTTCACTTGATGTTGGCGGCGGAGCAAGGCGCGGAGGCGGGCGAGCATCTCTTCGAGTTGAAACGGTTTGGTCATGTAATCGTCGGCGCCGGTATCGAGGCCCGCGACTTTGTCGGGGGTCGAATCTTTGGCGGTCAACATGATGACGTGCGTTTTGTTGCCGGCCTCGCGCCATTTTTTCAGGAGCGTTAGGCCATCGACTTTGGGGAGCATAATATCGAGAATGATGACGTCGTAGATGGTCGCGCGGGCCTTATAATCGGCAACTTCGCCGTCGTCGGCAAGGTCGACCGCGTAGCCCTCCTCCTCCAGGCCGCGGCGCAGCGACCGGGCCAGCGGTTTGTGATCCTCAACCAAGAGAACTCGCACGACAGCCTCCCTTCGGGACACGCGCAGCAAGAGCGTCGCTGTTTTGAGTCTATCACGCGTGCATGAAAGGCCGATGAGAATCCGCACGGCTCCACGCAAGCCTCCTCAAGACGCAAGCGGCGAATGACGAAACACCCAGAAGCGAGGGCGAATCCCTCTTTGCGGCGTTTCCGGTTGCCGGGGCTTTGGCCGCACCCTAGTCTGACGGTACGGAGAACCATTTCACACCAAGCCGGCGGGAGCGCATGTCGTCGCGAAAGCTCCGTGTCTTATTCGCCGCTTCGGAAGTGGCCGGCTTCGCCAAGACGGGGGGGCTGGCGGATGTCGCCGCGTCTCTGCCTCGGGCTCTGGCGCAGCTCGGCATCGAAGCGGCCATCATCATGCCCTTCTACCGCGCCTGCCGCACCGCCGGCATGCCGCTGCAACCGATCGCGACGCCCCTGCGCGTCGCCATGGGCAATAAACTGGTCGAAGGCCGGCTCTGGAGATCGAAGCTTCCCGGCTGCGATGTCCCTGTTTATCTCATCGAACAAAACAGCTACTTCGATCGCGACGACAACGCCCTGGGATGCGGGCTCTATCAATTCGCTCGTCCCGATGGCCAAAAGATCGACTACCCGGACAATTCCGAGCGCTTCATCTTCTTCAGCCGCGCCGTGCTCGAAGCTTTGGCCTTGCTCGATTTTTGGCCGCACATTCTGCACATTAACGACTGGCAGACCGGCCTGATCCCGGTTTACCTCAAAGAGAATTACGCCAAGATGAGCAAGCCGGCTCATCGCGCTCGCTACGAGAAGATTCGCTCGGTCTTCACCATCCATAATCTGGCATATCAAGGCGTTTTCTGGCATCACGACTGGCCCCTGCTCGGCCTGCCCTGGCGGTTGTTTCACTTCGAGCATCTCGAGTTTTACGGCCGCATCAATTTCATGAAGGCCGCGATCGTTCACGCCGACGCACTCACGACCGTGAGCCCGATGTACGCTCGCGAAATTCAGACGATCTATTACGGGTGCGGTCTCCAAGGCGTGCTTCTCAATCGCTCCAGCAAATTGACCGGAATCGTCAACGGCATCGACGACGATGTCTGGAATCCCGCGACCGATCCGAATCTGCCGAAAAATTACGATGTCGACACCGTCGCCGTCGGCAAGGCGGCCTGCAAGCTCGCCCTGCAAAAGCATCATGGCCTCGTCGAGGATCCGCGCATTCCGCTTTTGGGCGTCGTGTCGCGGTTGGCGTCACAAAAGGGGCTCGATCTCGTTCTCTCGTTGATGCCGAAATTGCTCGCCCAGAAGGTTCAACTCATCGTGTTGGGGACGGGTGATGCGGTGTATCAACAAGCGTTTCGCGCCCTCGCCAAGGCCAACCCGAAAAGCATCGGCGTCACGCTCGGTTATGCCGAGCCCCTGGCCCATCAGATCGAGGCGGGAGCCGACTTTTTCTTGATGCCCAGCCAATATGAACCGTGCGGACTCAATCAGCTTTATAGCCTGCGGTATGGCACCGTGCCGATCGTGCGGGCGACGGGCGGTTTGGCCGATACGGTTACCGACGCCAATGCCGCGAATGTCGCCGCGGGCCGGGCGACGGGCTTTGTCTTCGTGCCGTTCACTGTCGATTCGCTGCTCGAAGCCGTCACTCGCGGCCTGACTCTCTATCGCCAAAAGCCCGACGCATTTCGAGAGTTGCAAGCGGCCGGCATGCGGCAAGATTGGTCGTGGAAACGCAGCGCGGCGGAGTATCAGAGAGTTTACCAGGGGCTCCTGAAGGACGAAGAGTAAATGACCATGCTAATCGTTGTTCTTCGATCATAGACGACTCGAATTTTGTCCGGACGAGGACGCCATGTCCGATCTCGCGATTGCGTTTTACTGGCATCAACATCAACCCTACTACCCCTCCGCGCTCGGCGGCGCGAACCCGATGCCGTGGGTGCGGCTGCACGGCGTCAAAGATTATTACGGCATGGCCCTGCATCTCCTCGAATTTCCCGAGATGCGTTGCACGATCAACCTGGTGCCCAGCCTCCTGACGCAGATTCAAGATTACACCGACCGCAACGGTACGGATCGCCCGCTCGAAGCGACTCGGCTCCCCGCCGCCCACCTCGCCGAAGACGACGCTCTGTATTTGCTCGATACGTTCTTCATGGCGAATCACGACCACATGATTCGGCCGTTTTCGCGCTATTTTGAACTCCTCCAGCGCCGGGCCGCCGATCAATCGACCGCGGCCGAGGCGCTGCGGCGGTTCGGCGAACGCGATTTCCGCGATCTGCAAGTGCTCTTCAACCTCGCCTGGATTCACCCCCTCGCCTTCGAACGCGATTCCGACCTGCGCGAGCTGCGCGACAAGGGCCGCTTTTACACCGAAGACGATAAGGCCGTCGTGATCGCGAAGCACTTTGAGATCATGAAGCAGATCATTCCCCTGCATCGCAAGTTGCAGGCGTCGGGCCAGGTCGAGCTGACGACGACTCCTTATTACCACCCGATCCTCCCCCTGCTCTTCGACAAGAAGCTCGCCCGGCAGTCGGCGCCTGAGGCGAAGTTGCCGCGGTTTACGGGGGGCTATCCCGAGGATGCCGCGGTGCAAGTGCGCCGGGCGATCGAGCAGCATGTGAAGATTTTCGGTTCCGCGCCGCGGGGGATGTGGCCCGCGGAGGGGAGCGTCTGCCAGGAGATGATCCCGCTGCTCAAACAGCACGGCATCGAATGGATCGCGACCGACGAGGGCATTCTGAATCAGTCGACGCAGGGCTTCGTGCGCCGCGACCATTCGGGGCATGTCGTCAATCCTTCGTACCTGTATCGTCCTTACCGCATTCAAGAAGGGGACGCGTCGCTCGCCGTCGTCTTTCGCGATCACGCTCTCAGCGACCGGATCGGCTTTCATTATCAGCGCAGCACAGGCCCCGACGCCGCCGCCGATTTCCTCCGCCATCTCCACAGCATTCGGCAATCGATCGATCCCCAACAGCCCGCCCTCGTCAGCGTCATTCTCGATGGGGAAAATTGCTGGGAGCATTACGACGGCGGCGGCGTTTCGTTTTTGCGATCCCTTTACGAACGCTGCACGCGCACGCCGGGCCTGCGTTCCGTGCGCCTGGGCGATTATCTCCGCGAACAGCCGCCGAAGGATCATCTGCCCCGGCTCTTCCCCGGAAGCTGGATCAACCACAATTTCGCGATCTGGATCGGGCACGACGAAGACAACACCGCCTGGGATCTGTTGCACCGCACGCGCGAATACCTCGTCGCCAAGGCCGACCATCCGCTGACGACGACCGCTCAAACGCAGGCGGCCTGGGAGGAGATTTACATCGCCGAGGGGAGCGATTGGTTCTGGTGGTATGGCGACGATCACTCGAGCGCCCAGGACGCCCTCTTCGATTCGCTCTTTCGCCGGCATCTGCAAAACGTTTACGTCATCATGAAGGACGAACCTCCGCCGGAGCTGGGCCGGGCGATTTCGCGCAGCGGCCAACGCTCGCTCTATTCGACGCCGACCGCGTTTCTCAACGTGAAAATCGATGGCCGGGCCAACTTCGTCGAGTGGTTTCCCGCGGGCCGTTATCAATGCCAAAACGAACGCGGCACCATGGCCATGGTCACCAAGGGCCCGATCCGCGAACTCTATTTCGGCTTCACGCTCGAGACGCTCATCGTCCGCGTCGACTTCGATCGCCCGGCCCGTCTGGCTCTCGCCGACTTCGATGAGCTTCGTCTGGGCTTCACGATGCCGCGCGAGACGGAACTGGTCATTTCGCATCCCGGCCGCGCCAGCCAGAGCTGGTCGCTCGCGCGAAATGGCGTGCCGATGCGCGGCGACGACGTGCAAGTCGGCGTCGATCGCGTCGTCGAGATGGCGATTCCGTTCGCCCTCTTGGACGTGGCCGTCGGCGAACCGGTGCAGTTCTTCGTCGAGCTGCGCGAAGTCCGGCAAAGTCGCGATCGGGCGCCGCGCGATGGCGAAATCCACCTCGACCGCCCCTCGCCGGCGTTCGAGAGTCTGATGTGGAACGCGTGATTGCGTGTCCCTACGCAAGAGGTTGTCGTTAAGGAGAGTCATGTCGGAATTGCGTAAAGACCCGATCGTGGGCCGCTGGGTCATCATCGCCGCCGAACGTGCGAATCGGCCCCTGGCGCCGTACTCCGA
>JBAXFO010000388.1:0-5221 GCA_037139885.1 Planctomycetota bacterium | reverse complement strand
GGCACCGATGCAGATTCACAGCCCGTAATGTCGGCCGGCGGCGACGAGGACTTGTTTGAGCGGCCGCCGCTGCCGCCGGGCTTCGACGAGCAGAGCGTGCACGGCGTTCGCGTCGACGAGTTGATGTTCGGTCAGCGTCGTCGCCAGCGTTTGGTCGGAAGGATCGACGGGCCCGGTGATCGAGAGGATGTCGCGGTCGGTCGGCACGAGGGGCGTTTCGTCGCCATCGATCAGGGCGGCCGTGGCGTCGACGATTTCGGCTTCGGCGCCGCCGCCGGCGAGTTCGCGCATCTTGCGGCGATACCAGTCGCGCAAATCGCCGACGTGCCGATCGAGATCGTTCTTCTGTTCGGAGACGGTTTGCTTCTGAACCCCCAACAGCACATTTTCCACGGCCAATTCGCGGGCGGTCGAATCGAGTTGCTTCTCTTGATCGTCGACGCGGGCCTGCCGATTTTCGACGCCTTTGTCTTCCTTCTTGATGAGCCGCTGGACATCTTTGATCTGGGCCTGCCAGTCGATCATCTGTTGCCGGAAGGCGACCAGGGCGAGGCGATGGTCGTCGTGCAGACGGCGGAAGTCGGCGTCTTTGCGGGCGAACTCGGCTTCCTCATGACGAAGCCGAGCGTGAGCGGCGGCGAAATCGTCCTGCGTTTGCCGAATGAAGGCGTGAACTTCGCCGAGATGATCGCGGAGTTGCTCGCGGGCATGGCTCAGGCGATCGACGGCGGTGCCGGCGCGGAGTTCGAGATCGGGAAGCTCCAGGAGCAACGCCTGGGCCTGGCGGCGCAGCGTCTCGATGTCGTCGCGGTCTTTGCGGAGGCGAGTTTGTTCGTCGCGCCAGAGATTCTGATTCTTCGTCTGTTGCTCGCTGAGCTGGCGTTCTTGTTCGGCCAGGGCCTGGCTGCGGGATTGCAGTTCTTCGAGATGTTGACGATGCATGCCGTCGAGTTGGACGATCTCTTCGCGGCGTAGGGCGAGTTGATTCGCTTGTTCGTCGAGAACGCGTTTCTCGGCTTCGAGGGCGACGCGCGTCGTTTCGAAGCTGGAGGCGATGTCGGCTTCGCGCAGCTCCACGTCGACTTCCTTGGCGCGAACCTGTTCCAGTTGTTCGAGGAGCTGTTTTTGTTTTTGAGCGAGATCTTCGGAGCGCCGGCGCAACTGTTCTTGCAAGGCTTCGCGGGCCTGTTCGGTTTGAGCGAGGGCGACGGTCCGTTCGCGCAGAGCCTGGCGTTCGAGATCGAGGCGCACTTGCGAGTCGGCGAGTTGATCCATGCGCCCCTTGAGGAGGGCTTCTTGATCGGCCAATTCATGGCCGCGTTTCTCGAGCGCCTGCGACTGGAGGGCGACGGCCTGCTCCTGAAGCGCGATGCGTTCCTGGGCGTCATTCAAATTGGCGACGGCGTTGGCGAGCGTGGCCTGGCGTTCGATGACTTGTTGTTGATCGAGGGCCAAACCGTCGGCCCGGGAACGCAAGTCCGCTTCCAGGCGACGGAGCTCGTCGTGCTTGGCCGCGTTTTGTTGGGCGATTTCGTCTTGGGCAAGACGTTGCGCTTCCAGGGCTTGATCGTGCTGGCGGAACTCGTCGCGCATGCGTTCGAGTTTGCCGCGCAGAGTCATGAGCGATGTTTGCTGACCTTCAAGCAGGGCCGTGCGCTGATCGAGGCTTTTCTGACGGGCGTCGTGAGCGGTTTTCTGGGCGGCGAGTTCGTCGGCCTCGGCTTGAGTCCGGGTGCGGAAGGCGTCGAGTTCCTGGGCCTGAATTTCGAGCTCCGCGCTGTCGACGTGCAGACGCTCGGTCGCGTCCTTTAACAGCGCCGCCTGCTCGGCCAACTGACGTTCGCGTTCTTCGATTTCCCCCTGCCGACGATCGAGCCGCAGCAGATCGCTTTGGTATTGCCGTTCGCGAGCTTCGAGCGTTTGCTTCTGACTGGCGAGGCGATCCTCCCGACCGCTCAAATCGGCGACCTTGGCGGCGAGGTCGGTCTGGATCTCGCCTTGGCTTTCGTCCCACGCTCGACGTTCGGCGTCGAGCTGGGTGCGCAACGCCTCGACTTCCGCTTCGCGGCGTGCGACATCGGCGGCCTGACGAGAGAAATCGAGTTGATTTTGCTGCAGCTCCCGTTTCGCGTCCTGCACCTTGCGAGCGGCGCGATCGACGGCTTCTTGCAAACCCGACAGACGATCGCGGCGCTCTTGATAGCGTTCGTGAAGTTGCTGGCGGATATCGCTCAACTCTTGCCGAACGGCGGCGATCTCCTGTTTCTGCTTCTCGATTTCGGCGGAACGAGCGTCGAGGGCCTGCTCGCGTTTGGTCAGTTCTTCGGCGCCTTGAGCGACCGTCAGCTCGCGCTGGAGCAGATCCGCCCCGATGGCGACGCGCTCCGGCGGTTGCACGGTTTGCGCCTGGGCGTTGCGAAACTCGTTCTTCTCGCGTTCGAAACACGCTCGCTGTTCTTCAAGATCGGCGACTTCCTTTTCGAGGTCGAAGTCGGCGCCCAAGGGTTGAGCCTGAACAGGAGTTTCGACGCGCACGACGATGTCGACGGCGCCGACGGTGAGGCGATCGCCATCGGTCAATTCGGCCCGGCTGACGGCGGCGCCGTTCAGGAGTAGCACTTGCGTAGGGGCCAGGCGGCGCAGGCTGAGCCCGTCGGGATGGCGGGCGATGAGGCAGAGGACAGCGGGGAGGTCGGCGCCGGGCACGCGAAGATCGCAGCCCGCGACCGCGCCGATCAGGAAATCGACCTGATCGAACCGATACGGAACGCTCCGCCCCCCCTGGCTGACTTCCAGCCGGACCGACGGCAGAGCGGAGACTGGCGATGCGACCGACATACATACCGCCATGATCGTTAATGGGAACACGCTTCGAACTTGGCGGACTTATTCCCGATCGGCGGAGAAAATGGAAGAGGGATTTTCGCGATGGGTTTGCGACTTCACGAAAGATCGGCAAACTGCAAAATTGGCGATGCGTTGCGGCCGCGTTAGATCCGCCGGAACTGCTTGTCGAGTTCATGGCGGGTGAAGAGAAGTGCGGTCGGGCGGCCATGGGGACAGTGGTGGGTGTCGCTCGCCAGATGACGCAGCTTGACGAGCTCGCTCATTTCCTCGGCCGTGAGCGGATCGCCCGAGCGCACGGCCGCATGGCAGGCCATGCGGCTCAAGAGCTCCGTCAGCAGAATATCCTTCGTCGGCGGCCGATCCTGGGTGACCAGAAAATCGACGACGCTTTTGAGAATCTCGGCAGGATGCGTGCGTTTGAGCATGGCGGGGTAGCTGGTGACCAGCAGCGTGCCGCCGCCGAAATCTTCGACACCCAGACCGAGCTCGGCAAGGGCTGCCTTGTGTTCGAGCGTTTTGGCGGCATGATCGGGAGGCAGGTCGACCGGTTCGGGAATGAGCAGGCGTTGCGTTTCCAGCGTGCCCGTCTGAATGCGGTCTTTGAACTTCTCGAAGAGAACGCGTTCGTGCAGGGCGTGTTGATCGATGACCAGCATGCCATCCGACGTTTCGAGAACGATGTAAGCGTTGTGCAACTGGATGGCTTGCGGCTCCAGGACCGGCATCTCGGGAGCGGGCGGGAAGTCGACGAGGGCAGGGGGAGTGGGTTCGTTCGAGGCCAATCCGGCATCGGCGGGAACGGTCGTCTCGCTCCAGGGCGAGCTTGCGCTCAAGCGGGGCGGCGGCTCGGGAAGCGGGCGTTTGACGAAACTCGGCAACCCCGCCTGAGCGAACAGCGACGGGCCGGAGGGCGTGGGCGCGGGGGGCGGTTGCAGAAAGCCGCCGGCGTCGCCGAGCGGAGCGCGCGGAGCTTGCAGCCGCGGCACGAGATTCTCGCGATTGAGCCGTTGGCGGATGGTCGCCAGGACGAAGCTGAAGAGCATCTGGGCGTCGCGAAACCGGACCTCGGCCTTGGTCGGATGGACGTTGACATCGACCGAGTCGACCGGCACATCGAGAAAGACAAACGTGACGGCATAGCGCCCCGTCATGAGCAGGCCGCGAAACGCTTCTTGCATCGCGTGCCCCAGAGCGCGATCGCGAATCCACCGGCCATTGAGAAACAGATACTGCAGCTTGGCGGTGCCGCGATCGCAGGCGGGATCGGCGACGAAGCCGTAAAGGTGATTGAGGCCCTGGCGCGCGTCGATCTCGTAAAGCTGATCGCGAATCTCAGGACCGAAGAACAGGCCGATGCGTTCGACCAATCCGGCGCTGGCGGGAACTTCGTAGACGATTTTGCCGTTGTTGCGAAGCGTGAGATGCAGGCCGGGCTGAGCGAGGGCCATGCGGGTGACGACTTCGCAAAGATGCCCCATCTCGGTCGAAGGGGACTTCATGAACTTGCGACGCACGGGCGTATTGAAGAACAGATGGCGAACCTCGATCCGCGTGCCGGCGGCGCCGTTCCAGAGGCGAACCGGGGAGAGATCGCCGCCATGGCAGGAGATCTCGGCGCCGACGGGTTGATCGTGCGGCCGCGACTGCATGGTCACTTGCGCGATGCCGCCGATCGACGAAAGAGCCTCGCCGCGAAAACCGAGGGTTTGAATTTGAAACAGATCGTCGGCATGAGCGAGCTTGCTGGTGGCGTGATTGGCGAAGGCGAGTTGGAGATCGTCGCGGCCGATGCCGTGGCCATTGTCGACGACGCGGATGAGTTCGATGCCGCCGAGTTCGACGTCGATATCGACGCGCGTCGCGCCCGCGTCGAGGCTGTTTTCGAGAAGCTCCTTCACCACACTCGCGGGGCGTTCGATGACTTCGCCGGCCGAGATCTTGTTGATGACCGACATCGGCAACTGCCGAATGCGGCGAGCGGTGTCGTCGGCAATGGCGAGAGCGGCTGTCACGGGATCGTCCTTGAGATCGGGAACGCACGACAAGCTCATTGTACGCGTTCGCAAAGCGTTGGAAATGCGGTTCGAGGGGAACCTTTTGGACAGGTGGAAGAATTTCGGGCTTGTTGCTTTAGCGTTCCGTCTTCCAAATGCGATTTGAACCACAGAGGCACCGAGAGCACAGAGAGTTGACCGAGACAATTGACGATTGCGGCGCCGTTTCAAGTTCGAAACATCGTCGTCAATCGGCGCCTCTCTGTGCTCTCTGTGTCTCTGTGGTGAAAAATGATTTAGGGAATTAACCAAACCGTGTATCTTCATCCCGCGAACCGAGCCCCGTTGTTTCCGCGCAACTCAGTCAATCCGCCGGCGGC
>JBAXFO010000387.1:0-5222 GCA_037139885.1 Planctomycetota bacterium | reverse complement strand
TCCGCAAGGATGGTTCGTGGAAGCTGGGTCGGTCGATTAACCTGGAACTCGTGAATGTGTGAGGGCTTGAACGCTCGCGCCGTCCCATGGTAAAATCCCGCATGAGCCGATTCGCAAAGGAGCCAGCATGACCTCGCTCGACCTATTGACGCTGTTGCGTGCGAAGCCGTTTGTGCCGATCCGGATCTATGCGACCGACGGACGAACGCACGATATCCGCCATCCCGATCAAGCCTTGGTTCTCAAATCGCGCATCGTGCTGCCGCTCGGCACGGGCGACGACATCGCCGAACTTTCGGAACACTGGTCGCTGCTCCACATCGTTCGCGCCGAAGAGCTTGCCACCGGCGGGCCGAGCAAAGAATCGTTGAACTGACAGCGACTTCATGCCAGCATCGCGAATCCCAATGTTCGCGGCTCTCCGCAGGAGAGCGCTGACATGCCCCGCATGCGACGAACTGTACGGATCGTGGCAACCAGACAGCGCTCTCCTGCGGAGAGCCGCGAACTCTCGACGCAAATCCATGCCCATCATCGCTCGCCTTGCCCCGTCCCCGACCGGCGCCCTCCACCTCGGCAACGCGCGCAGTTTCCTCATCGCCTGGCTGTCCGCTCGATCGCAAAATGGCCAGGTCCTTCTGCGCATCGAAGATATCGATTCGCCGCGCGTGAAGCCGGAAGCGGTGCAGCAGATCTTCGACGACTTCCGCTGGCTCGGCCTCGATTGGGACACAGGTCCGTTCGTGCAGACCGAACGCATGCCCCTCTACGAAACCGCTCTCGACGAACTCAAGCAACGCGAACTCATTTATCCCTGCACCTGTACCCGTACGGACGTTGAACGAGCCGCCAGCGCTCCCCATCTCGAACACGAAGGCCCGATCTATCCGGGAACGTGCCGCTTTCGCTCGGCGCTCGACGCGGCGGCGCTCGATCCGCCCTTCGCCTGGCGCCTGCGAACGGATGCGACCCGTTTTCGCTGGAACGACGGCTTCCGTGGTCCGCAAGAATTGTCGATCGCGGAGGTCGGCGGCGATTTCGTCGTGGCCAAGGCGGCGGCGCGGGGAACGACGCCGTCGTATCAACTCGCCGTCGTCGTCGACGATGCCGCCATGGGGGTCACCGAAGTCGTTCGCGGCGACGATCTCATTCCGTCAACGCCCCGACAACTTTTGCTGTACGAGCTACTTCATCTCACCCCCCCGCGGTTCTTTCATGTCCCCTTGGTCGTCGGCCCCGACGGTCGGCGTCTCGCGAAACGCCATGGCGACACCCGGGTGTCAACGTTCCGCGCCGCGGGCATGTCGGCGGAGACGATGCTCGGCTGGCTGGCGGCGTCGTGCGGTTGGCTGCCCGCGCCACGGCCCATCTCCCTGCCCGATCTCATCCCGCTGTTCCGCTGGGACACGATCCCGCGTCATGCGTTCACCTTCGGCCCCCCGCTAAACGATCCCCCTTCGGCCCCATAAAACATTCCTCGCGAACACCCCAATATCGAGGATCGCTCTCATGGCTTCGTTTTCCCCAGAAACCACTCGCATCGGCTGGATCGGCACCGGCGTGATGGGCCGCTGGATGTGCCAACATCTCATGTCGAAAGGCTACAAGGCGACCGTTTTTAATCGCAGCAAGGACAAGCTCCAACCCTTGGTCGAACTGGGAGCCACGGTCGCCGAGTCGCCGAAGAAGGTCGCCGAAGCCAGCGACGTCGTCTTCGCGATCGTCGGCTTTCCGAAAGATGTGCGGGAAGTTTTCTTGGGAGAGAACGGCGCCCTCGCCGGCAGCAAGCCCGGCACGATTCTCGTCGACATGACCACCAGCGACCCTTCGCTTGGCATCGAGATCTATCAGGCCGCCAAGGCGAAGAAGGTCGAATCGCTCGACGCCCCGGTTTCCGGCGGCGACGTCGGCGCCAAGAACGCCGCCCTGTCGATCATGATCGGCGGCGACAAGGCGGTGGTCGACGCCGTCACGCCGCTGTTCGAATGCATGGGCAAAACGATCGTCCATCAAGGCCCCGCCGGAGCCGGCCACCACACCAAGATGGTCAACCAGATCCTGATCTCGTCGAACATGGTCGCCGTGTGCGAAGGCCTGCTTTACGGCTATAAGGCTGGCCTGAATCTCGAAACCGTCTTCAAATCGGTGAGCGTCGGCGCGGCCGGCAGCAAGGCTCTCGAAGTCCTCGGCCCCCGCCTCATGGCCCGCAACTTCGAACCCGGCTTCTACGTCGAACACTTCATCAAAGACATGGGCATCGCCCTCGCCGAAGCGGAAAAGATGAACCTCTGCCTCCCCGGCCTCGCCCTCGCGAAACAACTCTACGAAGCGGTTCGCGCGCAAGGCTATGGCCGAAAGGGCACGCAGGCGTTGTTGCTGGCGCTGGAGACGATTTCGGGGATTAAGCGGTAAGGGACGGCAAACGAACGTTATGCGTTCGCGGCTCTCCGCAGGAGAGCGTTGCCGTGGCGCCATGTCGATCGCAGGGGCCTTGGCAGCGCTCTCCTGCGGAGAGCCGCGAACTTTCAATCTTCCTGCGTACCTTTCACGTTGCGTCAAAAGCCGTTTCGATCACGTGCAAATTTCCACCGCCTCATATCGCGTTTCGAACAGTCGCCAGGCGCGTAGCGTGGGCGGGTCGGTTCGCAATGTCACGATGATGTGAATCATCTCATCCCCGTAAAAGTTCTGCGCGAGATCGGTCGGACTCGGCACGGCGGGCGACGTCGGATGCGAATGGTAGATGGCGACGTGTTCGAGTCCCTGGCGGTCGATGTCCTTGAATGCGGCCAAGATGCTGCGTGGTTCGGAGAGATAGGCCGTGGGGCTGGCGAGGTCGTTGACGAGGGGGTAGTGTTTCGCCGCGGTGCGTAGGCCCGAAACCTGGTCGATGGACCCTGCGAGCAAGCCGCAACACTCGTACGGATTTTCCGTGCGTGCGTGTTCGAGGAGGGCGTTGTGAAGGTGGAGCGGCAGGAGAAGGCGAAATGGTGTTGACGACATTGCCGAACCTTCGTGGAATAGCTCTTCGGGAATTTGTGGCGACGAAATCTTTGAGGAAACCGCAATGGCTCGCGATCGCGTGATTCTGGCATACTCAGGCGGGCTCGACACCTCCGTCATGGTGCCATGGATCGGTGAGAAGTACAACCTCGATGTCGTCGCGTTCACCTGCGATCTGGGCCAGGGCGAAGACATCGAAAAGATCCGCCAGAAGGCTTTGAAGACCGGAGCGGTCGACGCTGTCGCCATCGACGCCCGCAATTTGTTCATCGACCTGTTCGTTTGGCCATCGCTGATGGCGGGGGCGATGTATGAACACAAATATCCGCTCGCCACGGCTCTGGGCCGGCCGCTCATCGCGAAATTGATGGTCGATGTCGCCCGCGAAAAGGGAGCCACGGCGGTCGCTCACGGCTGCACCGGCAAGGGCAACGATCAGGTCCGTTTCGATTGCACGTTTCAAACGCTTGCCCCCGATCTCAAGATCATCGCCCCCATCCGCGAGTGGAAATGGACGCGCGACGAAGAGATCAAATACGCCGCCGAGCATAACATCCCCGTCGAGGCGAAGCTCGCCAGCCCCTACAGCATCGATCAAAACATCTTCGGCCGCAGCTGCGAAGCGGGCGTGCTGGAAGACCCGTGGGACGAACCGCCGGAAGAGGCGTTCGCCTGGACGACCGACCCCCGGCTCGCCCCCAACGAGCCCGAATACACCGAAATCGAATTCGAACGCGGCATCCCCATCGGCCTCAATGGCCACAAGATGGACGGCGTTCCGCTGCTCGAAACGCTGAACAAAATCGGCGGCAAGCATGGCGTCGGCCGCATCGATCATGTCGAGAATCGGCTCGTCGGCATCAAATCGCGAGAGCTTTATGAGGCCCCGGCCGCAATTATCTTGCATGAGTGTCATCGCGAGCTCGAATCGCTGACATTAAGCCGGCAAGCTTCGCGGTTTAAGACGATTGTTTCGCAGGAATATGCCGATCTGATCTATAATGGATTATGGTTTAGCGGCTTTCATCAAGATTTGGCCGCGTTCGTGGTCAGCAATCAGCGTTTCGTCACCGGCGTCGTCCGCGTCAAGCTCTTCAAAGGCAAGGCGATGGTCGTGGGCCGGAAAAGCGAATACAGCCTCTACAGCAAAAACCTCGCGACTTACAACACGGGCGATCAATTCGACCATGACGCCGCCAAGGGCTTCATCCAGCTCCACGGCCTCGGCATGCAAACGCAGGCGCGGTTGCAGTTGTTGAAAGATGGGCGCGGGTTTGAATTGCCGGTGCTCGAAAACGAAAAGAAGTAAAGATTCCCAAGCCCTGGGATGAGGTACTCCGAATCCCAGGGATGTTCGGCTCGCCGAACTTGAAAGGTTGCCGTTTTGGAATTTGAATCGATGGATCTGGGTCAGTTGGCCATGTACTTGAATCGCGACTCGCGCGAGCTCGAGAAGTTGGCGAAGCGCGGGCACCTTCCTGCACAAAAGGTGGCCGGGGCGTGGCGGTTCGCGCGCGCGGAAATCAATCTGTGGATCGAAGCCCAACTTCCCAGCCTTTCAGCCGAGCAGCTCTCCGATCTCGAACGCGGCTATCAAACCGAATCCGAACTGCCGATTCTCGGCCGTTTGCTGGGCGAAAGCACGATCGGTTGGCCCGTCGCCTCCAAGACGCGGGCGTCGATTCTCAAGGAACTCGTCACCCTTGCCGAGCAATCGTGGCAAGTTTACGATCCCGACGCGCTGCTGCAAGCGATTCGTCAGCGCGAAGAAATCGGTTCGACAGCCCTCGATTGCGGCATCGCCCTGCCCCACCCCCGCCGCCGCATGCCGAGCACGGTTTTGGGCGATTCGGTCATTTCGCTGGCGTACGTTCCCGATGGCCTCTCGTTCGGTTCGCCCACAAACACGCCGACCGATCTCTTCTTCCTGATCGCCTGCACCGATCAGCAAACGCATCTCGGCGCGCTGACGCGGCTTTCGCGGCTCTTCCTCGAGCAAGGCTTTCTTTCGCGCCTCCGCTCTGCCGAAACCGCAGGCGATGCGTTTCGCGTGATCGAGGCGGCCGAGATGGCGATTTTGCGCGGGCAGAAATAGACGAGTGGGCGGGCTCACGTCGCAAAAATCCTGGCGAGATTGCGATCTCATGGATCGTAAAATGTCGTAGTTGAGGCGAGCCGCCGGGCTTGTCCCGGCGGGATAAACCCTTAAGTTTCGTCAC
>JBAXFO010000386.1:0-5224 GCA_037139885.1 Planctomycetota bacterium | reverse complement strand
GCAATGACTCGAACGGCGATGTTTCTTGGCATGGCCTTGGCCTGCGGGCTTGTGGGCGCGGCGGCGGCGGCGGCGGAGCCGATTGTCGGCAATCCGAAATTGCAATCGATCGAATCGATCAGCTTCGCTCCTGATGGCGTGCTGCTCATCGGCGATGGCCGGGGCGCCCAGGTCGTGGCGGTGCATACAGGCGATGTGAAGCCGGGCGGCGCGGCCAAAATTCTTATCGCCGATTTGACGAAGCAGATCGGCGCCCGTCTGGGGACCGACGCCAAGGGTGTCGAGATCATCAAGCTCGCGGTCAACCCCGCTTCGGAGCGGGTTTATCTGGCCGTCCGCAAGCTGAGCAATAAGCAGGACCTGATTCTCAAAGTCGATGGCGACAAGCTCGAAGAACTGCCGCTTGAAAACGTGAAGCATCAACGCTTCGCCCTGCCCGCCGACGACAAGGCCCCCGTCGTGAAGATCACCGATGTCACTTTCGCCGATGGCCGAATTCTGCTGGCCGTGCAAGCGAAGGAGCAGTTCGCCTCCAAGATCTATTCGATCGACACCCGTCAAGACGATGCGGCTCCCTACTTCATCAGCACCGAAACCTTCCATGTGGCCCACGCCCGCTGGGAGACGAACGCTCCGATTCGCACCGTCATCCCTTACAAAGAAGGCGGCAAGACGTATCTCGTCGGCGCGTTTACGTGCACGCCGATCGTCAAGTATTCGCTGGACGACGTGAAGTCGGGCGGCCGAGTGCAGGGCAAGAGCGTCATCGAACTGGGCAACGGCAACACGCCGCAAGATATGTTCGTTTATGAAAAGGCCGGGAAATCGTACATTCTCATGAACAACTTCCGTATGGCCAAGTTCCACGAGAAAAACCCCGTCGGTCCGAGCCCTTATTGGACCGCGAAGGTCGAACACGGAATTCTCACCGAAAACGAAAAGGTCAATGAGAAGGCGCTCTGGCGCGTCGGCGCCAAGGCGAACGAATCGAAGACCGATCGCGTGAGCGTGGCGCAGGATTTTCATGGCGTCATGATGATGGATCGCATGGGGGCCGATCGGGCCGCCGTCATCCGCGCCGACAACGCCGGAACGCTCTCGCTCGAAGTCGTGCCGCTGCCGTAGTTTCTCACGTCGTTTTCTTTGGGGGCAGGTCAACCGTTCACGGCGGGCCTGCCCTTTCCGCACTCCATCGGGCGACTGCCATGACGTTGCTCTTGTCGTTCGTCGTCTTGCTTGCCGGGCAGACGCCCGCAGACCTGCGCTTTCGCGGCGCGACAGACGTCGTCGCGCGGCTTACCCCCGCTCAGCAGAAGTTGTTGCCTGCCGGCCCCCTCACGGCCGAACAAGGCGAGGCGTGGTTGCGAGTTTGCACGGTGGACGGCAAGACTCGCGAACCCGGTTTGCCCATGCTCGGTCGCTACGAGCGCGTCGATGGCGAATTGATCTTCCGCCCGCGCCTGGGTTTCGAGCCGGGGCGAGCTTATAAGGCGATCTTCGGCCCTGGGACCGCGCCGCTCGCCGTCATCGAACACGAATTTCGCCCACTCCACGTCGGCGCATCCGCAACGGTGACGAAGATCTATCCAACGGCGGATGTCCTGCCCGCCAATCAATTAAAATTCCACATTGTCTTCTCGAAACCGATGCGCGGCGGGCAGGCGATCTTCCAACAGATCGAGATTCTCGACGCCGACGGCGCAGCCATCTCCGACGCCTGGCTGACCGATCAACTCTGGGACGCCGACGGCAAAGAGCTGATCCTGTACATCCACCCCGGCCGTATCAAATGGGGCGTCGTTCTCCGCGAGCTGCTCGGTCCCGTGCTCGTGCCGCGGCGCGACTACACGCTCGTCATCCGCGGCGCCATGCTCGACGCCGACGGCCAACCGCTCGGCAAAGACGTACGGAAGAAATTCCGCACGACCGACGAAGACCGCGTCCGCATCGCCCTCGCCGATTGGAGGATCGACGCCCCGAAATCCGGCACGCGAACGCCGCTCACCGTTACCTTTCGCAAGCCGCTCGATCGTGCCTCGCAACGCTTCCTCGGCGTCGTCGATAGCGCCGGCGTTCGCGTCGACGGCACGGGGACTCTGGGGCAAGGGGAAGGGTCGTGGTCGTTCACGCCGACCCGGCCGTGGAACAACGGCGAACATCGCCTGGTCGTCGACGGCCGATTGGAAGACACAGCCGGCAACACGCCTCGGCGGCCCTTCGATCTCGATCTGCAAGCAGCGCCGCCGCCGGCGCAGCGGCTCGAATTCGACTTTCGCCCTCGCCCCTAAAGTTCGTCGCCGGGCCATTTTCGTGAGCACGCCTCGGAGAGGCGTCGCTCAACATTTCTCGCCGATTGAGCGTGCCTTGCCCATCTTCAAACGCCGCGGCAAACGAGGCGATCTAGGTCGACCGCTGCTCACCGCTGGGCCGCAAAATCGGCACAATCGGATTGATCTTCCACGTCAGAGCGACCGATAAAAATGGAGAGAATCTCCCTGATTCTCTTCGTGCTCGGTCTTCCCGGGCGCTGGCATGGGCCACGACGCAGTTTGCGTCCCGCGGCGGGTTGTTCAAAGTTTGGCAGGAGTTCCAACTCATGACGAGGTCCTATTGGAACGGGATGGCGCTCATGATCGCGGCCATTGGTTTAGGCAGTTGCGTGTGCTTGACGCTCGCGCAATCTCCGACGCCGCCGGTCGAGCGCTATATTTCCATTGGCGCTGGCAGCACGAAGCAGCGTTGCCAGGTGCTTCAAGTCTGGACCTTGCCGAGCGGCGGCTCCGCTTATCAGGTTCGTGCCGTCGACACGGGCGAACTGATCACCGTCGTGCGCGATGCGGGAGACGAAGCCGCCAAGAAGGAGGTTTCGGTCCGCATCTTCCGCTGGGTCAACGGCATTCCCCCCAACGGCACGCCCGTCGCCCCGCCCGCGTCCTCGGCTCACCAACCTGCCGCGCCTCCCGCCGCGTCGGCTGGGTCGTTGCGTCCCAAGGCTCATGCGGAGCCGCCCGCTCCGGCGCCGGCCCCCGTTTCGCAATATGCAATCAATCGCCCGGAAACGCCCGCGCCGATTCCGGCCGCCGCCGATCGCCGCGTCGCGAATGTGACATATGCTCCGGCGCCCACGCCCCCGGCGATTAGCTGGGCCGCCGCGCCGCCGCACCAACATCTGCCCGTCACGACGCAAGCACGGCCCCCCATCGATCCGTCCATCGATTCCATGGGTCAATCGCCCTGGGCGAGGTCGGAAGCCAAGCTCATTCAACCGGGCCGGACCGCCATCAACGGCTCGGCCGAGGAATGCGAGCCGCGCGTTCGCACCGCCAACGAAGGCCCGTCGATGGAACTGCCCGTGCCGCGAACGATGGTGACGGTGCCGGGAGCCCGCGACTCGTTGCCCCCGATCTCGAACGTGCCGACGGAAACCCGCATGCCGACGACGCCGCCCGCCTACGCTCCTCCCGCGCCGCAATCAGCGCCGCCGGCCCCGTTCCCCGCGGCCGCGGCCCCCAGCGCCATGCCCGTCTATCAGCAGCCCATGTATGCCCCGGCGGGACAACCGCAAGCGGCGGGCCGGATCGTTGAACTGCCCTATACGCCGCCGCAACCGCGTCCGTACACGGAACGCGAGGTCGTCGAAGCTCCGTTGGAAGTGAGCCGGCCGTCGAATGAACCGAACGGCTTCGCCGCCCAACGGCTCGCCGCCGAACCCGCAGCCGCCGCTCCGGTGATCGTTCCTTACGGTTCGCCGTACCCGGGCCCCATGTCGTCGCCCATGTCGATGCCCGCGCCGATGCCCGCGCCGAGCCCGATCCACGCCACATCGCCGATGCCCTATGTTCGCCCCGCGCCGCCCCGGCCTTTCATCCCGGTGCAAGGCGGCTACAATCGCACGCTGACCACTCTCGTTCCCGGCCAGATGGCCCCCGCGCCGCAGCCGTTACCGCGAAACGAAACCATCGTCGAGATGCGCGACGCTCCCACGAGCACGGTTCCGCTCGTGCAGCGCAAGCCGGTCGCGAACGGCCTCGATCGCACCATGACCGCGATCGGCCTTCGGGCTCCCGTCGCCGCCGCCAATCCCTACACCCAGGCTCCGGGCAACTGGAACCGCACCGCGATCTATCCGGCCCGCACCAACGCCGGCCGCGAAACGGTCGTCGAGGTTCGGGAAGTGCGACAATCGAATGTCGAACAGGCTCCCCTGGCCCTGCGTAAGTCGCCGCCGCCCAGCTTCAACCGCACGCTCACGAGCATTGGTCTGAACCCGAACAAAGAACGGGTCACCTATGTGCAACAAGCTCCCGCTTACGCCTATCCGCAACCGCTGCCGAACCAACAGCGCACGATCATCCCCGAAGAACGGGTCGTGATGCAGCAAGCGCCCGTTTATCAGCAGACGCAACAGGCTCCGCCGCAACAGGTTTACATCATCAAGGACGAACGCCCGGTCGTGCAGCAAACGCTCGTCTATCCGCAGCCGACGCTCGCTCCGCAACCGCGCAACGTCGTGACCGAAGAACGGCGCATCGTGCAGCAGGCCCCGGTGTCGCAGTACAGCCATGCCGTGCCGCAGCAACAGCCGCCGCGGACGACGACACAACAGGTCATCGTCGTGCCGCCTTCCGTGCCGAGCACGCAGACGATCATCATCGATGAACGCCCCACCGCCGTCGCGACCGCCCCGGCTCCGCGGTCGACGAACAAACTGGCGCTCATCGATCTCTTCCGCAAGCCGAGCCCCGCCGCCGAAGTCGCCCCCGGCACGGTCATCGAGATGCCGAAGGAAACCATCGTCATTCAAAAAACGGCCTCGGCTCCGGCTATGTATCCGTCGGTGTCGGCCCAGATCGCCAAGACGATGCCGCAAGCGCCCGTGATCGCGGCTCCGAGCGGTCCGGTCGAAGCGCCGATCATCGTGCAGTCTTCGGCCTCCGTTCCGATCCCGCACGTCGAACCGGCGCCCGCGACGCCGCTGCCCATCTTGGCGCCGGAATTGATGACCGTCGCCGCCAAGGAAGCGACCATGGTGCCGACCGCTTCGCCTTCCCTGCCTGCCAACCCGATCGCGATGCCGTCGCTGCCGACGACGCCAACCAGTCCTCCCCCCACGCTGCCGATCGCAACCGTCACGGCCACCCTGCCGCCGCCGCTGCCGATCGAGCCGTCGCAAGCCAAGATCGAGATCGCCCAACCGATCGTCATCAATGGCTCCAGCGACCAA
>JBAXFO010000385.1:0-5265 GCA_037139885.1 Planctomycetota bacterium | reverse complement strand
ACCAGCTTAAAATGATCTGGCCGACTTGCCCTGCGCGGAGAATGGACAGCTACCCGGTGCACATGGGCGGTAGGCTCCCTTTCTGCTCCGCGTACGCGTTCATCGCGAGACCGATCTGCTTCAGATCGTTCTGGCATTTCGCACGTGCGGCACTGGCGCGGACGCTTTGCACGGCCGGAATCAGCAGTCCCATTAGCGCCGCGATGATTGCAATTACTACAAGCAGTTCAACAAGCGAAAATGCGTCTCTGCGGTTCATGGACGTGCCTCCCGATAAGTGTATTTGCTTTGTAAAGTGTGAAAGAGTTCCGCAGGATCTTTCTTCGCCCATATCTGCAGTGAGCCGTCCTCGCAAACTGCTGCGATGGCGAGTGAATTGGCCGCATAGCTGACCGCACGCACTGGGGATCCCGTTTCGGCCGCGAAGATTTCGGTCTTGGATGCTACATCCAAAATGCGAACCGTCCCATCGCGGGATGCCGTCGCCATCGACTTTCCGTCAGGAGCGATGGCGAATCGAGTGCCGCCGCGGTCGATCATCGGAACGGGCGAGTCAACCCCATTTGGGTCGAGCATGAAAATCGTTCCTTCAATATCGGCGCAGAAAAGCCTCGTCCCGTTAGCGTCGAACTGCAGATCTCTTGTTCCGTTGATGTTGGTTCGCGTCGTCCATACCGTTTCATTGCTTTCAAAGTTCCAAGCGCGAAGTTTGCCATCTTCGGAGGCGATTAAACACACTGGCTGCTGCGGATGCAAAGCGAGTCCAAATATCTTCGAGCCGTGCTCGTCCGACGCTTGTTCTTTGCCACTGCCGACGTTCCAAAGTCGGCATGTGCCGTCCCAGCCGGCAGTCAACAAGTGACTGTTGTCGCGGGTGAAGGCCAACCGCGTGATTCGTTTATGGCCGCCATTCAAGGATGCGATCTGTTTTCCCGTGGCGAGCTCGAAGATTCGAATCGTTCGCCAGTCATCGCAGGTGGCCAGCAAGCGGTTGTCTGATGAAATCACTAGATCGTAGATGGATCCAAAGTGCGGACCGAACGATCGGATCCGGGCGTTCGTCTCTGCATCCCAGAGATGAACGAACAGATCCTCGCCACCCGTCACGATTCGCTTCGCGTCGTCGCTTATCGAGAGACACAGCGCTTTGAGTCCGAGCGCGTGTGCTTTGATTTTTTTTTGCTGTCGCGGCGGCCAAGCCAGATCAAACCGCATGACGGCTCCCTCTTCGTCGCCGGGCACGACCGCGGAACCGGCATCTGGCGAGATGGCGAACTGCCAGACCCATCGGGGTTTCATACGGCGATCCGAGAGGAGGAATTCGAGGCGACCCGTTTCGAGATCGTACACTTCCAGCGCTGAGGTGTGATCGTGGAGGACGCTCGCGAAGCGCTTGTTGTCGGGTAACACTCGAACATTTTGGCCAGTGCCATTCCGAATCGGAAACTCCGCCTTGAGTGTCTGCTCGGGCATCGACCAAACCAACCATGATGTTGCAGTGACGCCGACGAGTCGTTTGCCGTCGCCGGAAAAGGAGAGGTCCGCGAGCGCCTCGCCCTTTCGCTTATGTCGGGCAATTTGGTTGCCTTTGACATCGCTGAAGACGAGATCGCCGTCTGCCCCGCAGCAGGCGACCAATTGACCATCGGGCGACACCGCAAGCGCTCGGACCTCGGAGCCGAAGGACTGCATGGCCGAAACCGTCAGATCGGGCATGTCGAGGAACTCGACGTTGGCGCCACGAGCGGCAATAACTCGCTCCGAGTTCGCGGGGTCGCCAAGCCAACAGACGCGAAAACCGGGACCGGGGCCGCGGCTGGACGCCAGCAGCTTCTTGCTCGCAGCGTCCCAAACGCAGACCGTGCCATGGTCATCGATGGAGCAAATGCTCGTGCCGGAACGATTGTATTGCAGCGACCGCAATTCTCCTTCATGACCTGGGAGATTGCCAATTGGAGCGGATGTGCCGGCGTCCCAAAGTACAATCGTTGTCGCTTTGCCGACGCCCGCGGTGGCGAACGTTTTGCCGTCTGGCGAGTACGCCGAGACGTTCGTCCGATCCGGATGAGCATGGAGAACTGTCCCCGGATAGTCCGCAAGTTTCTTTAACAGATGCCATTCGAGGCCTGGCGCCGACGGTGCGATCCTGTCGGTCGCGATGTCAAGTAGTCGCGATGCATCGCCCGGGCGACTCTCACGAATCAATTTTTGCGAGCCCCGGACCAAATTGACATACTCGAACCGGCTATTGCGCAATCGCTCGGCTTCTTTGGCGGTCATCTCCGATTTCAGTTGATCGTTGATCGACCGCTGCTCAACGACATTTCGCCAGCCCAACCCTGTCGCGACCAACAGGATCACAAAAATCGCGACCGTCAAAACGGAGGTTGCACGATTCTTCTTGCTCCACCTTGCCAGTCGCTCGGCATAACCGATGCGCCGGGCGCGAACTGCATCACCCTGCATCTGTCGATGCAAATCGTCAGCGAGGAACTGACAACCCGCGTACCGGCTGGACGGCGCCTTTTCGAGGCACTTCAGACAAATCGTCTCAAGGTCACGCGGAATGCGGCGATCAAAGTACCGAGGGCGCGCGGCGTCTGTTTCACAATGATGAAAAAGCACCAATTCAACTGTCCCTGAGAATGGCGGTCGGCCGGTCAGCATTTCGTAAAGCATGACGCCGAGGCTGTACTGGTCGCTGGCGGGGCCGACGGCTTTCATGTCCCCGCGAGCCTGTTCGGGGGACATGTATTGAGGAGTGCCGAGGATTTTTCCGTCCTGGGTGCGGGCGTGTTCGTCGTCGTGGCGGCGGGCGAGGCCGAAGTCCATGAGCATCGGTTCGTCGCGTTCGTTGAGCATGACGTTGGCGGGCTTGACATCGCGATGGACGATGCCGCGGCCGTGGGCGTAGGCGAGCGCCTCGGCGAGTTGGCGGGTCCAGCGGGCGACGCGCTCGGGCGTCGCCCGGGCCGACTTGAGTTCGGCTTCGAGAGTGCGGCCGGGGATGAAGGCGGCGGCGATGTAGTAGCGGCCGTCTTCCTGGCCGGCGTCGTAGACGGCGACGATGTTGGGATGCTGCAATCCCGCCGCCGACCGGGCCTCGCGCAGGAAGCGTTCGACCCGTTCGGGCGAGGACAGCATTTCCGGCTTCGCCAGCTTCAGGGCGACATCGCGTTCGAGGTGCGGATCGCGGGCCAGATAGACCTCGCCGAACGCCCCTTCGCCGAGCTTGGAGACGACGACGAACCGGCCGACCTGGCGCGGGGCGTTGGCGGGGAGGCTGCGGTTCGCGGTTTCGACGCCGGTCGAGCTGCCCGATGCGGCCGCCATGGACAACGTTGCGACGTTCAAATTCGGCTTGACCGGCGGCGTGGTGCTGGCGCCTGCAAGCGACAGCGTGGCTTGCTCGGAAGACGCAGGCAGCTCGACGGCCGATACCGCCACGGCCGCGCCGCCGTTCGCCAGCGACAACGTCGCCACCGGCGCTGATTTGAGCCGAAATCGCCGGCCACAATCCGGGCAGGAAAGGACCCCGTCCGCCGGGGGTCCGTTGGGAAGCTCAACTCGTCGTCGACACGCGGAGTTGGGACAGAGAACGCTCTTTGCCATGGGCTGTCCCCGGAATCCCAAGCGAAAATGAACGGTTTCGTTATCTTACGTGGAATTTCAGACCGGAAACACACTTCCACCGAAAAATAACTCGTCGGCACGCAAGAAGGCATGGCTGGGAACCTTGCCATGATCGCCCAGGGCGCCGCGATCATTCAAGCAGAACACCGGCGGTTCGATCGTCCAGTCTCTGTTGCGATTCCGCTAGGGATGTTTGCTCTCCAAGGCACAACCGGCTTACTGCGGCCGGACTCCGAGGTCGTCGAGAATGCGAGCGATGTGTTCGATCGTTTCGCTGTCCCACTCCTTGTCGGGGTTCCAGTCAGTTCGCGATCGGGGAGCGCGTGCTCGATCGCCACGAAGAGCTTTTCGAGTTCGACCGGCAATTGCAAAGGGGGCAACGGGATTCGTTCAAGGAATCAATCGACCAGTCAAGAATGAGGACTGACTTTCTTTGCGAACAGACATCAGACAGGGGCCGACGATGAGCCGCGACGACTTGGCTGAAATGGTTCTGCTCGAACTGGCGAAACGCTGCGACGCGATCCGCGCACGGTCGAAGCCGCGTGCCTGGCGGACGTGGGAAGTGCGGGACGACGAGGCCGACCGCGAACATGGGCCGCGATACTCGCCGACGTGGTTCGGGGAACTGACCACGACAGAGGCGGGGCGGGTTCGACTGCTTCGCACGGTTTACCGACTGGCCGACGCCGGGTTGTTGGCCGTTGCGAAAAGCGAAGGGGGCCGGCTCGAACGGGTTCGGCTGACGGACGCCGGACACGCGAACTCGAACGCCTACAAGTGCCGACAAGGCAGGGGTTCGGATGCTGGTACGCAACATCGGTGAAACGCGTCCTTGTGCGGGCCGCCGCGGCATCGGATCGTTGAACTCGTGTCGCGGGGCATTTGGAGGATGATTACTAGCGCCTCGTCAGGCTCAACGTTTTCGCATCGCGCCGATCGCCTCCAGGATCGCGCCGCCCGAGGGATCGCTCCGGTAAAGCGCCGTCAGGGCCGACCAGAGACGCTCCGCTTCGTCGTTGTGCCCTTGAGCCTGAAGCGCCGCCGCCCGATCGAGAATGGGGCGGACGCTTTTGAGCTTCTCCGCTTGAACCCGCGGCGCTTGCAACTCCGCAAGCCGGCGTCGGGCTTCATCCACCGCCGCGGCATCCGCTTCGTTGGCGCCGAACGCCGTGATGACGTTGCGCCAGATTTCCGCAGCCGTGGCGGGATCGCCGGCGGCATAAAGGCGGTCGGCCTGTTTGAGGAAACGCCACGGTTCGTTCGATTCGGGATGGCGCGACGCTTCGAGTTTTCGCTTGAGCTTGTCGATGTCGGCTTGATAATCGCTGGCCGAGTTGCGGCGACTCAAAGGTTCGAGATAATCCGCCCAGCCTTGCTCCATGTCGGCCAAACGTTCGCTCGCCAACAACTCCGAGCCCTTGCGAAACAACGCCTCATCGCTCAAGGGCCAGAAGGCGTACGCAATGGCGCCGACGCACAGAAGCAGCAGCGCGATGATGACCAGCGGCTGATCGAAGAGCCGGGCGAGGGGGCTGCGCAGGTCGTCCGGCGTTTGGCCGAGTTGATTCGCAAGCGTGATGGGGCCGGGTACTTTGGGGTCGAAATAGGCCTTTGTCTGGGCGACGGTTT
>JBAXFO010000384.1:0-5271 GCA_037139885.1 Planctomycetota bacterium | reverse complement strand
TTCGTAGAGGGGGGACGCGATCGGGGCGGGGGGCGCCATCACGTTGCGGTTCACGTCGCCGCAGGCGCCGAGCGTCGTGAGCAGGGTCTTGTTAATGTCTGCGATGATCGCCTTGAGGCCCGGCATGCGCACGCCGTGAAATTGAAAGCCCTGGCGAGAGGTGATGCGCAGGGTGTCGTTGGCGTATTGTTCGCAAAGTTTGTCGAGGGCGAGATACTGCTCGGCCGTGACTTTGCCGCCGGGGATCTTGCAACGGACCATGAAAATGTACAGCTTGGCGGGGCCGTCTTTCTGCCGGGTCTTGCGGGCGTCGCGGTCGTCTTGCTGATAGAAGCCGTGAAATTTGATGAGGCTCTTGTCCGCCTCGCCGAAGTGGTCGTGCCCCTGGGCCATTTCCAGGGCGATGGTGCCGCGCAGAAGATGGCTTTCGGACTTGTGGCCTTCGACGGGAGAGAGTTTGGGAGCTTCGGTGGACATCGGCACATCCTCAATCGCATGGAGAACTCGCCCTGGGATGACGCGTGTCGTCTCCCGGGGGTTCGGTCGCTGGTTGGATCCCGGGGATTCGGAGTCCCTCGTCAGGGGCGTGGAGCGGTTTGGGAATTATATCTGGTAGAAGATCACATCGGACTCGTACGCTTTTTTCTGAATCTCCGCGAGCGAAGTCGCTTCGAGAATCTTGCGTTCTTGAACGCCCACCTCACGCCAAACGCTTTGCAAAGTGCGTATGACGGGGGATTCAGGCAAACCAGACAAGGCCGTATCGTGTTGCGGGGGACCATCGATGATGTCGATCACATCCGCCAGCGAAATGGCGGCGGGATTGCGGGCAAGTTGATAACCGCCGCTCGCGCCGCGCACGCTTAGAACCAACCCCGCCCCTTTGAGTTGCATAAAAATCTGCATGAGAAACGGCTGCGAGATGCCGTACTGCTCGGCGATGTTTTTCAGGCTCGTAGGCAGGCCGCGCTGATGCCGAATCGCGAGTTCTACCAGAGCGACACATGCATATTCGGCTTTGGCGGAGATCTTCATCGCGTCCTCAAACTAAGAATCCTTATCAATCTACATGGTTTTGAACCTCATGGGGAGGGCAATCATCAACATCGACCGGGTTAAGTCTGAGAATTGAGGGAAAGAGAATTGCTCGAAAAGAGAACGGTTCGGCCCGAGAAGAACCGGAGGGATGACGGGACAACGCGTTTCGCCGGGCGTGGCGACTCCTTCACCCCGCCGGGGTGAAACGCTTAACGTTCAACACCCCGGGTGAGTTCACGCTCGTCGCGGGAACTCACCCGAGGCAGAATGCAATAGGCGCCAAAGCGCACCCCGAGAATTTGACGATCGCCCGGTCGCTTAGCACTTTCGCAAGACGCCTGCGAGGACGCCGAGGATCTTGATGTCGCGCGACGGGTCGACAACGATGGGGGCCATGGCGCCGTTGGCCGGTTCCAGGCGGATGTGGTCGCGCTCTTGGTAAAACTTCTTGAGCGTCACTTCGTTGTCGACCATGGCGACGACGCGTTCGCCGTTGTGGGCGGTTTCTTGTTTCTTGATGACGACATAGTCGCCGTCTTCAATGTGATTCTCGATCATCGAATTGCCGCGAACTTTGAGGACATAGCGCTCGGGGCCGCAAAAAACGTCGTCGAAGCTGAAGCGGTCTTCCTGGGCAACCGCGGCCAGCGGATTGCCGGCCGCGACCAAGCCGAGAAACGGCAAGCCCGCGGAGGGCGGACGATGGTCGGCGAGGGTGATCGCGCGGGCGGCATGCGTCTCCCGCGTCAGCAGACCCTTCTTCTCGAGAGCCTTGAGATGGCACATGACGCCATTGGGAGATTTGATGTCGAAGTTTTTCCCGATTTCGCGGACCGTCGGGCCATAGCCTCGGCTTTCGATCTTCGAGCGGATGAACTCGTAGATTTCACGCTGCCGGTCGGTCAATTGGCTGAAGTCGGCCATGATGCAAATCCTCTGCGTGGTGCGAAACAGCGGCCCCAAAGCGGGAGCGTTTCAGAGCCGAGGATGAAGCGTTTGTCTTAATACACATTCATCCACCTTGTACCGAAGTATATTATACGTTCGTATATGAGTAAAGAGGAACTTGAGCTTTTTTTGCGTTCTGCGAAGCGTTTTGTAAGATAACGGCATGGCACGCTACCTCATCGGCATCGATCTCGGAACAACGAACAGTGCGGTCGCTTATGTCGATCTCGACAAGCGGCCGGCGGGGACGATCGCGCATTTCCAGGTGCCGCAACTGACGGCTCCGGGGGAGATGACGACGCGTGATCTGTTGCCGTCGTTCGTTTATCTGCCGGGGCCGCACGATCTGCCTGCGGGGTCGCTGGCCTTGCCCTGGAACAAGGACGCGACGACGGCGGTCGGCGAGTTCGCCCGCAACCATGGCTCGCGGATTCCGGGCCGACTGGTCACATCGGCGAAGTCGTGGCTTTGTCATGCGGGCGTCGATCGCTCGGCTCCGCTGCTCCCTTGGTCCGCGCCGCCGGAGGTGCAACGAATCTCGCCGGTCGAAGCGTCGATGCGGTATCTCAAACATCTCGTCGACGCCTGGGATGCGGAACATCCCCAGCATCCGCTCGAAAAGCAGAATGTCGTTCTCACGGTGCCCGCCTCGTTCGACGACATGGCCCGCACGCTCACGGTCGAAGCGGCGCGCAAGGCGGGGATGCAAAACCTCACCCTTCTTGAAGAACCCCAGGCGGCTTTTTATTGTTGGCTGGCGACGCATCCGCACCAGGAAGCCGCACAGCTGCGGCCGGGGGATGTGGCCATCGTCGTCGATGTCGGCGGCGGCACGACCGATTTCAGCCTCATTCTCGCTGCGGAAGATCGAGGGGAACTCAGCTTTCTCCGCCAGGCCGTCGGCGACCATCTGCTGCTCGGCGGCGACAACATGGACCTCGCCCTGGCCAAGTTTGTCGAGGGCAAGCTTCCCGCTGCCGGCAAACTCGACGCGGTGCAATATGGCTTGCTGACCCAGGCATGTCGCCAGGCGAAGGAGGCGTTGCTTGCGCCGCAACCGCCAGCGGATTACACGGTCAACGTCATGGGCCGGGGCCGCTCCGTGATCGGCGGCGCACTCACCGCGAAGCTCACGCTCGAAGACATCCGCACGTCGCTCATGGACGGGTTCTTTCCATTCGTCTTCGCGGAGAGCGAACCGCAGCGTGGCGGCCGCGTCGGCCTTCATGAAATGGGTCTCCCCTACGTCAGCGATCCCGGCATCACCCGGCATCTCGCCAGCTTCTTGCGCAAGCACCTCGGCAAGGCGGGCGTGCCGGCGGCGCCGCGAGCGATCCTGTTCAATGGCGGCGTCTTCACTCCCGAAACGCTCCGCAACCGCGTTGTCGATGTGCTGCGGAAATGGTTCGATCAGCCGGGGAAACGGTGGCAGCCGCTGGTCCTCTCGAATCCGTCGCTCGACTGGGCCGTCGCCTGGGGAGCGGCTCACTTCGCCTGGCTCAAACATTCCGGCGGCAAACGAATCGGCGGCGGCATCGCTCGGTCGTATTACCTGGCCGTCGGCGGCGAAACCCGTGAACCAGGACTCTTGAATCTGCTCTGTGTCGTTCCCCAACGTCTGGAAGAAGGTCACGAGATCGTTCTCGATCAACCCGAGCTCGAACTCTCGCTCGGCCAACCGGTGCAGTTCCCCTTGTTCACTTCGACGGTGCGTGCCTTCGACAAGGCCGGCGAACTTCTGCAAGCGGCGCCGAACCAGCTTCTGCAACTGCCGCCGCTGCACACCGTGTTGCGCGGCGGCAAACGCTCGGGCACGAAATCGATGCCGGTCACCTTGGCGACCAAGATGACGGAGATCGGCACGCTCGAAATCTTCTGCGTCGCCAAGGATGGCCAAAATCGCTGGCGGCTCGAGTTCAATACGCGCGATATCGTCCAGGATGTCGACGCTTCCAGCAGCTCCGCGAGCCCCAACGAGGCCGTCTCCGATGTCTGGCCCGAAGAACTCGTCCGCACCGCGGGCGATTTGATCCGGCAAACGTACGCCCCCGGCTCGACGCTCGATCCGCGTCATCTCACCAAGTCGCTCGAAACCGCTCTCGAAGCAGGCCGCGACAAATGGCCGACGAGCGTGTGCCGGCGCCTGTGGGACTTCCTCGCGGAAGTCGCCGAGCAACGCCGGCAGTCGCCCGCGCACCTGGCGCGCTGGTTCAATCTCGTCGGCTTCTGCCTGCGTCCTGGCTTCGGCGATCCGCTCGACCGCTTCCGCGTCGAACAACTTTGGAAGCTGCTGCACGCTCCCAAGAAAGACACCAAGGCGATCGGTCCGCCCGAGGGAGGAGCGGATTACTGGATCATGTGGCGCCGCGTCGCCGCGGGCCTGAACGCCGCCTTGCAAAACACGCTCGTCAATCGCCTGCGTCCCGTGTTGTTGCCCTCGAAGAACAAACAATACTCGAAACCTTCGGCCAATGAATTCACCGAAATGTGGCGTGCCGGAGCGTCGCTCGAACGGCTCGACCCGAAGCTCAAAGAGCAACTCGGCCTTGCGGTTTTGAAATCGACGCGCCGGCCCCCCGCGCCGACGCACGCGTTCTTTGCGCTCACCCGCCTCGGCGCCCGCGTGCTTCTCTATGGCCCGCTCAATGGCGTCCTCCATCCGCAAAGCATTCAGTCGTGGATCGACGATCTCGCGACCTTCACCCCCACGCACGACAGCGACCGCCTCGCCTGGCTCTTCTGCCTTGCCCAACTCGCGCGCCGCAGCGGACAACGCGCCATTGATGTCGACGACGCCCACCAAGCCCAGGTCATCGAAATCCTCCGCACCCATCACGCGCCGGCCCACTGGCTTGAGATGGTCGAGCACGTCAGCGAACTCGAAGCCGACGAACAACGCCAACTCTTCGGCGAATCGCTGCCGATCGGGCTCCGCTTGCTGAAGCCGAGCGACGAAACATCCTAAAAATCGGAAGGCGTCTCGCTGACGAGGATCCATTTCATGGCCGAAGAGCCGATTCCCGATCTGTGGCGCGAACGCGTTCGCGCCGCACTCGAACCCAACGAAACCGTCGTCGGCTGGTTCGAGACCGATCTCGACGAACAACTTCATTACCGCGACGAACTCGTCGTTTTGACCGACCGGCGGCTCTTCTCGGCGTCGACGCCCTCGTTCTCCTGGCCGTTGGCGGCGACGAACAAACTCAAATCGTCCGAGCAGGCCTCGGTCGGGCAACTCGAATTCGTCGCCCCGGATCGCCGTCTGGGGAGCTGGCGCTATACCGC
>JBAXFO010000383.1:0-5278 GCA_037139885.1 Planctomycetota bacterium | reverse complement strand
GTCTGCGGGGCGGCGAGTTGGCCCGGCCCCTGCGGGGCTCCCTGGTCCACCTGGACGACGCCCGGTTTGAGTTGCTGTTCGAGGCATGCCGGTTGCATACCGACGGGCTGACCACAGAAGAACCAACGTTGCAGGCGTGCTGGGATGCGGACCGCCTGGACCTCGGGCGTGTCGGCATCACGCCAAAGCCGAACCGACTCTGTTCCGAAGAGGCAAGGAAGTTGCTGAGCTGGGCAAATGCACGAGCAATCACCGACTTTGAACCGGTGGAGGTGCTGGAGGCGTGGGGCTTGGGCGCGGTACGCGATCGCGGTTGACGGCGAACGCCGCCGCCCCCTTGTTTCATGGGTCTGGACAGGTAGATTTAGCTTGACCTCGAATTGGAGAATTGATGTTCAGCAAAACCGAATTGCAGCATTGGCACGAAGTTCTGTTGAAGCTACGTAAACGGCTCGACGCCGCTTCCGCGCAAATGCGTGCGGAAGCGACCTACGCAAGCGAAAGCGAAGGCGCCGGCGATTTGTCGAACATGCCGACGTATCTCGGCGATGTCGGCAGTCAGGAGACGGCGGAAGCCGTTACTGTCGGAATGGCCGAGAACGAGGCGGCGCTGGTGCGCGAAGTCGAGGACGCCCTGACTCGAATCCGGGAGCACCGCTTCGGTGTCTGCGAATCGTGCCAAAAGCCGATCCCCAAGTCGCGACTGACGGCCCTTCCGTACGCGCGCTGTTGCGTCTCTTGCGCGACATCGCTCCACGGCTCGCAACCAAAGTAAGGAGCCGGTTTCACTGTCGCAATGAGCGACTGCTACGGCGATGGCGCGGTGCAAAGGCGTTATCCGTAGCATTCAGCCACGACCGCTTGCAGCGACTGATCGGGCGTCCCTTCCCCAACGGGCGCCCCGAAAGCGTCATCCATCGGACATCGGGATTCCGAATTGAGACGGGCTGGATTGCAGCAAGCGCCCTGTCGATAGTGCCCGCAGATCGGACAAGGAACGTTGGCCTGCCATTCAGCGATTACAAGTAGGCGAACTGTTTGTTTGCAGCGCATGGCATCACGTCTTTCTCCTTTGGGCGATTGGTGGCCGTTCTCGACGAGACGAGGAAACGACCAGCATTCACGGCGTCGAGCGTTCGGACGCGTTTCAAATCAAGTTCATTGACTACTATCGACAGAAGATCGGCAACCGAATGACCCAAATCGCGGCCGTGAGGCCAACGAGTTTGACGAGCCGGATGTTCCGACCACTTGTACGCGATCTTGCGGAATCGAGGGACGCGACGACGCGCAACATTTCGGAATTTGGCGCCTATCAAGCGTATCGCGGCGAGCAATGCGAACCGGTCGAGGTTCTGGAGGCTTGGGGCCTGGGAGTGATACGCGAACGTGGTTGGGTTCGATATTAGCCGATATGGGATCGACGAACGATCACCACCGCCCCGCCAGCCGTTCGGTCCCTCGCCCCGCCGATTGGAAGCGGATCAAACGAATGCCGTCACGTTCCTGGATCGAAGCGAACGCCATCACGCCCTGTTCCATAAGCGCCTCAACTGCGGACTCGCGAAGGTGGACCTCGGCGCACGGTTCCATCGTCGATTCGCCTTCGTCGTCGTAGACGTGAACCGGCAGTCCGTCGATCTGGCGAACGTCGTCGGGATCGAGATTCCATCCCGATGCGACGAACCCTTCAGCCAGCAGAAGAGCGCAGGCCACGGCGCCCGATCCCCAGAGATAGCCGTCATGATTGGGGGTGGGGATTTCCTCGAAGTCGAACGATTCGGTCTTGGCGGCGCGTTTGCCGCAGGGGAGTCGGAGCAGAAAGCGGGTTGCCACCGCGCCGAGATAGCGAGCCGGGGCCATGCCGCGGATCGTTTCCCACGCCGCGGCCAAGATGGGGTCGGGCTTCCAGGTTCGCGGGTCGGGGTCGGTCGCAAGCGATGGGCAACCGAAGAGGGTCGGATCGACTGCGGCCAGCACCGGCGTGCGCGAGCGAGCCGACAAGGCGACCATCGACGCCAGCATTTCCAGATCAGCGATCTGTCTCCCGAACGTCTCCAGGCTGACGAAGGCCGCCCACGGCTGGTCGACGGCGCGGCCGTTCACTTCGCGGACGAAGACGCTTTCGCTCGGATCGTCGTGAGCCAGGTCTGCACGCCATTCGTCCAAGCGGACGTCCAAGACGAAGATCTTGAGCGTCTCGTCCGTCGGCAGACGCTTGACCAAGAAGAAGACGCTTCGCCAAGCCGCTTCGAGCGCCTGGTAAACAGGATGATGCAGAATGGCTCGCATTTGAGCGCCGATGGCTTCTTCGACGACGGCGGCATAGTCGGCTTGCCGCGGATCGGACTTCTCGACGAGCTGTGGCTTGACGATGCTCGTGAGAAACCGCTGCCAATCGCCCGACCCCGGCAACTCGGGCGAGGCTCGGGCGCCGCTTGCCGCCAAGACTTCTTGGATCAAGTCCACGGCGGAGACCTCTCGCGGTGGCGCAGCGACGGGAGTAGCGGCCACGACTGGCTCGGGGACGTTGGCCCACGCTCGAATCTTGGCGGCAGCCTGCGGAAACGTGGACGGCTTGGCGACGTCGTCTTGCAACGAACGCAGTTCGTCGAAGACTGGCAAGCGTTTGAAAAGGCTGTCCGGCTCGAAGTCGTCGAGTTCGCGGAACGAGATCGTCAAGTCGGCCCCGTTCGCGGCGGCGGGAAGCGTGACGCCTGGCGCCATCTTGGCCAAGACTTCATCGAAGTTATCTCGATCGATCTCGATCGGCTTGCGCTGATCGAGCGGCCGGACGTTTGGACGGCTGCCGCCGAGGTTGCCGCAGATCAGGAGCCGAAACGGCGTCTCGGGCGGCATCTCGGCGCTGTCGCCCTGTTCGCCAGATGTGAGGTTGACGCCGCCGAATCGCAAGTTGAATGGAGATGCCATGTCATTGCCCCAATTTGCGCCGCTGGGATGAAGACGAAACTTCCTGGCTCGCTGAATCTCGTGTCGGTATTCTAGCCGACGCCCGACGTTATCGCCTGTGACGAAGTGAAACGAATCCTCGCGGCCATCGATGTCGCAAAAGCTGATCATATCGTCACGCTGGACACCGTGACTGGAACGGCTCTGCATACGCGATAGGAGGCGGAAGAGCGAGGCGATCGCTCGGTTTTGGGAATCCGCGATCAGCGGAATCGTACTTCGCGAATGACCCGCCCAGTCCGAGGGATCGAACGATCCCGCCGCACGACGGTGTCACAATGATTGGAAAAGCCGCTCGGGGCTGACCGTTGGCCGAGTCGAGACGAGACGCCCTCGCAAACAACCGGGGTAGCCCTTTCTCCGCCGATCGGGTATTGCGGCTTGCTGAGAAAGATTGCCGAAGCGGGCACAATACGCCTCGTTCGGCTGGATTGCCCAGTCCAAACGGAGTGGGAAGGCGATCCTCTTTCACCTCGCGCAGAACCTCGAACACGAAAGCAGGCCCGAATGTCCGCTCTCCTCTTTGCACCCGCCGCTCAGCCGTCCGAGTTGTCCTTGCTCGTGGACCTGGAAGCCCGCTGGGAGAACCTGCGGGCCAATCGCGTTCTCAACGGCGTGAAAGAAGAAACGGCCAGCAGCCTCCAGCACAAGCAAAAGGCATACGAGGCGTTCCAGAGCAAGCTCATGGCCTACAACAAGAGCTTCAAACCGGTGTACGCCCCTGGACTGCTCCTCAACACGCCGCGTCGGTTGGGCGAGTGGTGCCGCAGGATGCGCGAGGTGTTCGCCCGTTTGGAACAGGGCGCACGGGTGTTGTATCCGTCGCATTTGATGGAGCGGGCGTACCGTTCCGCCGATCACGTTGCCGACCAACTGCATCAAGAACGTGTTTCGCGTCCAGCCGCCACGAACGAGATCTCCGGAGCCGTTCGAGAACTCGAATCGCTGGCTCGCTGGTGCGAAAGCATGGCGCCGGCCTCAGCTCCACGTCACCTTGACGTGAACTTGGTCGAAATTCAGAGCGGGATCGGTGTTGTTGGACCATTCGTAGTTATCGTGAAAGCCGAGAAAGATCCGGAGGATGGTCGGGTTTAATGCAAAGGTGTGATCCAGTCCGACAAGTTCCACTGACGTGGCGACGTTAGGACCTCGATCGAGAACCGCCACCAAGGCATTGAACGGGAGGCGGACGGTGCCGTCGATCGCCGCGGAATGGAGTCCCGCGCGATTGGCTTTGTAAATGTCGGGCCGAGCCAGTGCCACGAGATTTTCAGCGCCCGGAATACCGACGGCGCTCGAGCGGCGATCGGTCTTGGGATGATGAGCCCACCGATCGGCCGGATTCGCTTCGACGCGAACGGCCGTCGCATCCTGGGGCACGAGGAGGGTCGTCGGGCGATATCCGCCAGTCACGCTTTCGTGGTAGTCGCCCGTTTGGTTGAACGCGAACGTATCTTCGGCGAAGGAAAGCCAGAGGCACGCCTTCGAACTGACCGTCGTATTGAAAACCGGCGGCGTGGGAGTGAATGTTCGAGGTTCTTGGTCGACCCGATGACCGTCGACGTCGTACGAAGCGACTTTCAAATACTTAAGTCCCGGCACTTCCATCGAATTGGGGGCGGGCGATTGGGTATCGACCGTCCTCACCGGCACCGCCGGGTTTTGAAACCGGTCGGCCATTGTGAGGCTTTGCGTCAAGACCGAGCAGCCGGCCTCATTATATTCTGCGGGCATTTCGCCCGTCGCACTGTCATCGATGCGACAGAGAAAGCGATTGACGGTGTTATTGGCAGTGCGATCGACGATGACCGCCATGGTTCCGCTCCCCGCCGCATAGTCGTTGAGCCGATACGCCTTCTGAGGCATCGGGCTCACGATGCCGAAACTGGTGGCCAGTGTGTGGGGCCATTGGGCATTGGCGCGAACGATACGCATGATCATCTCCTCACATTGAAGGGTTGAAGGGACACGATTTGGTTGGTCGATCAATTCAGGGCTGGATGAATTTTGAGGTTTGCCTTGCGATAGGTGCAACTGCTCCCCATCGTCAGCGTGCCGAGGCCGCCTAGGTAACGCTCCTGCGAAAATAAACGATTAGTGCTGACCGACGAAAGATCCGCCGCCGGAACGCCGTTGACACGTACCTCGCGGAGATAGCTGCGATCCACGACGATTTCGATGATCTGTTCGCCGCGCGCCGTGGCCACCTCCTGCATCGCGTGACTGGTGAGGGTGACATTGACGTTTGCTCCGACGCTGTCGACCCGGGCCAGGCCGCGCGAGATGTAGTAGGCGAGATCGCCTTTGA
>JBAXFO010000382.1:0-5293 GCA_037139885.1 Planctomycetota bacterium | reverse complement strand
ACGGCGTTTTCCTTTTCGATGCCGATCGTGTTTTCCTTTTGGATGCTGATTACCAGGGCTACTGGCATTTTGAAGAGATGACGTGAATCGATGCCTTCGTGAACGCCGCCATGATTCTCTCCGGCATGGGGCCCCTGGGCGAATTGCATTCCTGGGGCGGTAAGTTCTTCGCCGGTTGTTATGCGCTTTATAGCGGTCTGATTCTGGTCGCGGCGGCAGGCATCATCGCGGCTCCGGTGATTCATCGCGTATTGCACCGGTTTCATGTGGAAGACCGAGAGAAGTGACTCTCTTGTCTCTCTACTTCTTCAGCTTTTTCAGTTCTTCTTCGAGCCGTTTCGCGCGCTGCTGCATCCCGCCACGGAGGCGATTGACTTGGTTGGGATAGTCGCGGCCCGCGCCGGCGTCGACGGCGGCGAGAGCGGGTTGCACTTTCGCTTGCAGTTCGTCGAGCCGTTTGAGCGTTTTCTCCGAACGGATCGTGAGCGGAATGAGTTCTTCCACGCGTTTGACGTAGCGCTGTTTCCCTTCGGGGGTTTCCATGACGGCTCGTGCGACTTCGCCGTTGAAACCGGGGAAGAGGGGACCGTTGGGGTCATGGAACATTTGATCCATACCGGAAGGGATGAAGGTGAACTTGTCGGTCGCGGGGTCGTGGTACATGCGATAGTTGTTGCGATTGATCGGGTAGCCGTCCCAGTCCCAGCACATCACTTCGAGGGCGAGGAAGCTAATGAATTTGTCCATTTCGAGGACTTTTTCCAGTTGCGCGAACCGCTGTTTGGGATCGCTACGTGCCGCGGCCAGCAATTTCTTGAGATCCTCGTGGGGCTTGGTGGTTTCCTTGCCCGAGATGAGTTGGAGCGGTTGATCAATGTCGCGGAGGAAGCCGCCGTCGTAGAAGTTGCCGTTGCGGGACTTGAAATTCTGGCGGAGAAAAGTCGAATCGTAGCCTTCCTTCAAATAGTAAAACCCGCGCCGCTTGCCGTTGATGGAGACCACGGCATGAGCGCAGCGGGACGCCGGCACTCCGGCCGCGCGGAACATCTCGCCGCACACAAGCTCGGAAATGTAACTTGGGTCTTGAAGGGAATTCGCGAGGTGGAGTTTATCCATGCCGTGAAAGAGTTTGACGTTGTCGAACTTGTCCATGTTCAACGTGAGTCCCGCCTTATCGTCGATGCCGCGAAAGCTGCCGGCCGCCCCCTTGCAATGCACGCCGACGCCATCGTAAACGACGTCGATCCCTTTGACGCGTTCGATGAGCTTGGCCCTGACATATTTGCGAGGCTCGCGCCTCAAGGCGTCCAACTCTTTGGAACCGATCTCGATATTGAGCTCGACGACGGGCTGCTCTTTGAAGAACGCGTCGATTTCTTCGCCCGGCTTCTGGCTCCACGCCGTGGGCAGCGCCGCGAACGACGCCAACAAACTTGCAGCGATCACGGTCCAACGCGCGAGGAATGACATTCGATCCGCTCCTGGTTCGTGGCGACTTTGCCGACGATGCACCCTCAGTCATTGGGCCATGTCGGTCGGCGCGCGGCCAGTTAATTCTCTTTGACTTCAACCCCCTGAACGCCTTCGAGCCGTCCGAGCTCGGCGATCAGATTGAAGATTTTGTCGGCCGCCGGGAAGGGGATGGAATAGGTGGCGTCCAAAGCGGAGCCGCCGCGAGCCGTCGACATCCCGACGAGGTGATACCCTTGCACATGCCGGTTCAAAAGAACTTCGAGCGAGCTATCGATCGGTCTGCCGGCGGTGAGCCGCACGATCAAAACGCCGTGGCTGGGGGGCGTGGCGTTGGGCGTGGGCCGAAAGAGCCATGCGGCCAGGAACACCAGCGGCGTCACCAGAACCGGTTCCCAATAATAGCCGCCGCCGACGGCCATGCCAGCGACCACGGCGTAGATGACGAACGCGGTGTCGCGCGTATCGTCGACCACGGTGCGAAAGCGAACGATCGCCAACACTCCAGCCAAACTAAACGCTCGCGCGATATTCCCGCCGACGACGATCGTGACGACGGCGATCAGCACCGCAAGCAAAACGAGCGTGGCATGGAGCGACCGATCGGATCCGCGCGCCGATGCCGAAGTCACATAATTGACGGCCGACGCGAACATCGACCGATTGCCGTTGCGGGCGGATGCGGAGGTCAAATAATGAATCGCCGCGGCCATGCAACCGAAGAGAAACGCCACGACCAATTGCATGAGAACTGCGAGTTCGCCGGCGAAACCGCTGCCGCCGATGGGGATAGTCTGCGGGAACTCGGGCATTCGACGAACTCCTGGCGAGTCGTGTGCCGCTCGACTCATTGAACCGCGGCATCCCAAATCATGGTACGGCGCAAACACTCGACGTCGAATCCGACCTGCCCGCCAGGCCGCACAGTTCGATACATTGCCGGTATTTGGAAATCCTCGCGGGTTGGGCCGGAAGATGCGGCATCAAATCCCGCAACGCCTCGGGCAACGCGAGATGATATTTCATTTCGAGCAGGACCGCCCCGCCGCCGCCGAGCAGGGGCTCGCCCTGTGTGATGGCCGCGAACCGCCAATCGTTCGTCGGCGCTCCGATCAAATGGCGGTCGAGCGTCAGGCGGATGGGTTGCGCTCCAAATTGCCCGAAGAACGCCGTGCGTTCGTAGCTCACATTGGCGATCGGACGTAAATTCTTCGCGACGATTCGCCGATGGAACCAAGCCGCCGCCCAGGCCGGATCGGTTTCCAGGTCGAGCAGCCGGTGCAATTCGTCCGGGGCGATCTGCACGCGTTTTTTGCGAACGCGATCGCCACGCTTGGTTTTGCTTTCGAGGAAGATGTGCTCCGCGTCTCCATAGCGACGAGCGCGAAACTTCCGCTTTTTGAACCCAGCCACGCGATGAAAGACATCGAGTCGGGGCGTGTCGAAGTAAATCGACGAGACGCGATAAACGCCCTCCACGCCATGCAGGTCGGGCTCGAGACGCCGCCGCGCCCACGCTTCGATGAAATCCGCTTCCGGGGAGGAAAGTTGGAATTTGAGTTCGAACGCTTCCCCGCAAGCTCGCTCCGCCAATCCTGGAGACAAGAAGTTCGTAGGCTGATTCGAGGGACCGCCGTCAGTCATCGTCGTCATGTTCTCCAAGCTCGATCGCTCGCCAACCGCTCGGCCGATGCGACCGCAAATGGACTGGGTTCCTGAATTATTGACATTTCTCCCAGACGCGCCAAGACGAAGCCGGCCAACATTCGATGAAAACGGCATGAGCGGCGCCGACGCGTCCCGACCGGTTCGCTACGATATCGGCATCTCTCCACTCACGCCAACGAGACCTCGCCATGACTCGAGCGCTTGTCGTCATCGGGGACGCCGCCGAAATTCTCGATACGTTTTATCCGCTGCACCGCATGCGCGAGGATGGCCACACCGTGCACGTGGCCGGCCCGGAAAAACGCATGTATCACCTCGTGCAACACGACACGCATCCCGACTGGGACATCACCGTCGAATCCCCCGGCTACAAACTCCGCGCCGACATCGCCTTTCGCGACATCGACCCCGACGATTACGGCGGCCTCGTTCTCTCTGGCGGCCGTGCTCCCGAATACATCCGCTACGACCCCGATCTCCAACGCGTGGTCAAAGCCATGCACGCCCAAAACAAACCGATCGCGTCCATCTGTCACGGCATCGAAATCCTCGCGATCACGGGCGTCATCAAGGGGCGCACGATCACGACGGTCAAGAAATGCCGCTTCGACGCGGAAGCCGTCGGCGCGATCTACGTCGACCGCGAAGTCGTCGTGGACGGCAATCTCGTTTGCGCCCGAACCTATCACGACAATTGGTGCTGGATGCGCGAATACATGAAGCTTTTGAACGCAGCGCCTCACTGAGCCGATTCGCCGCGGTCGCGTCCGCAACGACCTACGCTTGAGGAATCGCAAAATGGCGTTGCGAAAAAGAAAATGGCAAGCGTCACGATTTCGCGTAAACCCGTGCCGTCATTGAATTGCCGAAGACAGGAATCGAACCCGCACTCCCTCGCGGGAACTAGGCCCTCGAAGGGAACGCCGTCTGCCCCCTCAACATTGCAACCGCAGCCTTGTGACCGTGAAGATTCGCTTTCAGCATTCGCCAGGTCGCTCGGCGATCGCTGACAGCCGGCGAATCCGCCGAGCATATGAGAGAACCCGAAGAGGAAATCGGCAAATGGGATTCGCGGCGCCGGAGCGGCGATTTTCTCGGCACGGCCCACGGACTTGACGAACTCGACGATGTCGACCTTGTTGCCGCCTGGGGCAACGTCGCTGCTATGTGAGTGGGATTTGTCACCAAACTGCCCCCAAACGCTTGGGGAAACAAACAAGGACTTACGGCACGATGGCCGTAAGTCCTTGTGGTGTCAAGTGCCGAAGACAGGAATTGAACCTGCACTCCCTTGCGGGAACTAGGCCCTCAACCTAGCGCGTCTGCCAGTTCCGCCACTTCGGCCTGGAAAATTCATTATCGTGGATGGAAGTCGAGAATCAAGATGCTGGGGGCGATTTTTGCCGTAATCTGCGGACGATGCGGGCCGCATTTTGGGGATGTGCGGAGCGTTCGTGCGGGGGTCGACGGGCGGCGCGGTCGTTGATGGACGACGATCGGAATTGGGCAGCGGCGAATGGGCATAAGCCTGAACGAAAACAATTCTTAGGATTTCGCACGATTTGGCAATTATGCCGAGGCGAAGGTCAGCGGCGTCTGGGGCGAAGCGATCAGTCGCAGCGGAAAGACGGAGCGACGGGGGGCGGAAGGCGACGAAAATTGCAAAAGAAGGTTGGATTTCGTGCGCGGAATAGTCTTTAATAGTGAGATTAGTCTGCTCGCGTCCGTAATGGGGAGGCGGGAGATTTGGGGAGGGAACGGGTGCCAAGATTTTATCGTTTCGGGGAAACCCGCAACCTAGCAGGAAGGAATGAGGCAATGATGAGCTTCAGAAAAGCGCTTGCGCTGAGCGTCTTGGTCGCTCTTGGCATGATCGCCGTCCCCGGAGTTGGCCGCGCTCAGTTTGCGTTTGGGGGTGGCCTCAACGGAAACTTGAACCGTACGGGCGGCTTCGGCGGTTCAATTATCGGCAACATCGGCTTCGCGGGCAGCGGCAACACGTATCGTTCGCCGATGCCGTACATCCCGGCAGCCGTGCCCTCGCAGAACACGAGCTTGAATCCCCGTTCGGTCACGACGATTCAAAGCGTTAACACATCCTATTTAGGCAGCAGCGGCGGCCAGCAAGGGCAGCTGGGCGGCCAACAGATTGGAC
>JBAXFO010000381.1:0-5301 GCA_037139885.1 Planctomycetota bacterium | reverse complement strand
CGCCGAGATCGACAAAGACTCCGCCGGCATCGATGCAGGCTTTTTTCATGACGGAATCCTTCGTCGCGTCGGGCCAGAAGGAACTGCGCACGAACAGCGCCGGGTTGCCATGCGATTTCAACTCACCCAAAAGCCGGGCGAACGACGCGGCGTACTTTTCCTTCGCCGGATCGGTCAGGCCGGGGACGTTTTCGCCGATGGCGACGATGACGATGTCGGCCTTGAAGTCCAACTCGTCCTTGAGATTCGCGGCCACATCGTAACTCTCGTACTTCCGCTCGAAATCGGCGATGGCTTTCACCTTCACCTTCGGCTCAATTCCAGCCGCCTTGCCGATGCTGGCGGAGACGAGATGAACGTAATCCTTGTCCGGAGCGCTGGCGGCCATGCCCCAGGCGCCCATCATGCCTTCGGCTGGCGGATGCAACGTGATGCTGTTGCCGAGGAACAGAATCTTGCCGGCGCGAAGCTTCCCGATGCGAGGCTCCTTACTCGCGCCAGACCCGCCATCCTGTGCGGCAAGACCGCACGCCAAGATCAGGGCGAGACCCAAAACGAACAGGAACTGTTTCATGAGGCATCCATTCTCGTAACGGGAAGCGAACGATTCGGAATAAGCGCCGGAGTCGATGCGCGCCGCGGCAGAGCGACAACCCGATTCTTTACCGGCCTCTCAAGTAGGCAATCAGATCGAGCACGTCGTCCTGAGTGAGAGTGTTGAGCAAGCCGTCGGGCATCGACGAGACGCGAGAGGGAGTAACGCTTTCGACGTCTTTTCTGGAAATGCGAACGTGGTCGACGAGCGGGTTCGTGGGATTGGTGGCGACGACGTGAATGTCGCCCACCGTTTCCACAGGGCGGCCAACGAACTGCTTGCCATTCTTCATTTCGTAGACGAGCCGGCCGTATTGTTCGTTGATGACCTTGCTGGGGTTCAAAATGTTGTCGAGCATGTCGTGCGCGGTATAGCGTCCGCCGGCATTGGTCAGATCGGGGCCGGCGAGACCGCCTTCGCCCTGAAAGCTATGGCAGGCGATGCACGTTGTGGCCGAATAAAGCATCCGTCCGTTTTCGAGATTGCGCGTTTGCTTCAGCCCGGCTTCCAGAACCGGCGTGAGGTCTTCCAGTTTCCATTGCTTGACGAACGCACGCGGAGTCGCGGGCGTTTTGGCCGGAGGCTTTTGCGTCGCGGCGATCGACTCGGCGAATTGCTGCCGCTGCTCGTCGCTCAGCATGGCGACGACGGTCTTCATCACGCCTTCGCTCTTCGGTTTGACATTCGATCCCCCCTTCCATTGCGGCGTGCGCTCGGCGGCGAGTTTGAAGAACCGCTCGCGCAAGGCCGGCGTCCAGCCGCCGCTCTTGGCGGCGCCGATCAGAGCGTCGAAATAAAAGATCTGCTCCTCCTGCGTTCGACTGCGTTCCAACAGATCAAGCGCCGGAACGACGACGCCATCGGTGCGAAACGCGACGAACATCGCGACGAGTTCTTCGTTCACCCGACGGTCGGACGAGGGGAGCGACGGCTCCAAACGCTTGACGAGCTTCGCGATGTCGTCGGCCGAATACGCACCGTGTCGGCTCGCTGAAACGGTGAGAATCCGCAAATACCAACACCGCTCGTCCGCGGTGAGTTTGGCGAAGTCCAAGCGCTCCAGGCCAGCGAGCAGAGCAGGTTGTACAGCCTTGTCGAGATCGGTAGAGCGAGCGAGCGCAAGCATCGCCTGGAGAGCAATGCGAGGATTCTTTTCCTCCAGCGCCCGTAGTTTCCAGTCGGCGACGGGTTGCCATTCCAGCGCCGCGCGCGCCGCGCCGCGGATGGCCCGATCCTCGTGAGCGAGATGCGGCCAGACGACGGCGAGGGCCTTGGGGTTCGCCTCGCCGTGAAACGCCTCCAGTTCGCGCCGCAATTTGTGCAGGGCGGCCGCATCGGGATCCGGCACTTTCGACGACGAAGGCGCCGTGCTTTCCTTGCCGCGATACGTGACGCGATAGAGCGCCGATCCCGCTCCACGCCCACCAACGGTGAAATACAAAGCGCCGTCCTTGGGCGAGACCGCGAGATCGGTAATTGGCAGTCCCTTCGCACTGAGGAACAACTCCACATCGGCCTGATACGTCGCCCCCTTGGGAGTGAGGTGGACGGCAAAGATGCGTCCGAACGTCCAGTCGCAGGCGAAGAACGCCTCCTGATAGGCTGCCGGAAACTTCGCTCCATAACCGAAGCAAACGCCGGTCGGCGATCCCGGGCCGACGTCCTTCAGGGGCGGTTGGAATTCTTCCCATTTCGGCGTCCAACTCCAGCGCATCTCCGGCCCCCGCCCGGCCCAGCCGCTGTCGGTGCCGATGAGAATCTGCCGGATGGCCGTGGGGCGATAGTTGGGCATGCCCACGTCGAACTCGAGATCGCTGTCAAAGGTGAGGAGGTCGCCCTGCCGATTGAAGGCGATGTCGTAACAATTACGCAACCCCATGCAGAGGTATTCGGGATTCTTGCCATCGAGATCGGTGCGCAACACATAGCCGCCGGAATAGGGCTTGGGGATCGATTTGAATTCCCAACTGTCGCGGTTCCAGTGCTTCGGGGTGCGGCCTTTCTCGCACGGCAAATCGTCGCGATCGCCGCCGACGACATACAGCGACTTTCCATCCGGCCCGAGCACGATACCGTGAACGTGGTGTTCCCACCAACCTCTGCGAGAATCGGTCACTTCGGGGAATGCAAAGAGCGTTTCCGCCATGTCGAGTTTGTCGTCGCCATCCGTATCTTTCAGCCGAAGGATGGCGCTGGGGGGTGGAGTTTTCTCAGGGAATTTGCCGTGCCGGACGACATACAGCGATCCATTAATGAAGGTCATCCCCTGACACGGCCCCCATTGGTCCGAAACCAACTCCACCTTGCACTCGTCTTTGCTATCCAACGGCGGCGGCGTGAGGCGAAACAAACCCTCATTCCGTTCGGCAGAGGCATAGATTCGCCCCTTGTCGTCAAAACACATGGCGACCCACGACCCCTGGCCTTTGGGTACGTAAACCCGCTCCACCGCGAAACCCGCGCGAACCTGAATTTGCGATGCAGGCGTTTGGGCGCGAGCCTCGCCGAGTGACGCGAGCGATGCGAGGAACAGAACGATCAGCGAATACAGTGGTTTACTCATGACCGGATAGGAACTCCATAGAAGATTGATTCTGAGGCCTGTTATTCCGAAAACGAAGTTAAAGTCCGGCGAGCCGGCCGGTGCTGTCGCCGAAGCGGTCGGCGCCGGCATTCACGTGGTCGAGCATGCTAAGCCAGAGGTTGGCGATCGGCGTTTCGGCCGGGAAGCGGATATGACGACCGGGACGGAGAACGCCCCCCGCGCGGCCGGCGAGGAGAATCGGCAGATCGCCGTTGTCGTGAGCTTGTCCATCGCGAATCGCCGAACCGTAGGTGATGATGCAGTTGTCGAGCAGCGAGCCGTCGCCCTCCCTCGCTTCCTTGAGCTTGTTGAGAACGTAGGCGAACTGAGTGACGTGGTGGGCGCTGATGAGCGAATATTTTCTGAGCATTTCTGGATTACCACTGTGGTGCGAAACATGATGGTGGCCCTCCCGAAATCCAAGCGCCGGGTAGGAGCGATCGTTAAACTCGTTATTGAGAGCAAACGTGCAGATGCGGGTGCTGTCGGTCTGGAAAGCGAGGACCAGCAAATCGCCCAGGAGACGGACTTGTTCTTCCCAGTGTTCGTTATCATTATTTCGCAGATCGGGCACGGTGATGTTTGGTCTCGCCGGCGCGGGCATGCGGGCGGCGCGTTCGATCCGTTGTTCGATTTCGCGGATTGCGGAGAAGTATTCGTCGAGCTTGCGGCGGTCGTTCGCGCCGAGGGTGGACTGCAGGCCGACCGCCTCGTCGCGGACGAAATCGAGCAGGCTGCGCCGCTCCATTTCCCGCCGAACGCTGTTGCCGCCGGTATTGTTGGTGAACAGCCGCTCGAACAGGTGCCGTGGATTGCTCATGGCGGGCAACGGAGTGACGGCGTCGCGCCATGAAAGTCGCATGTAGGCGCAAGCGTAGCCGAGGTCGCAGTTGCCTGTTGTGCCGGCCTGGGCCGTCGCCAGTTGCAGGGACGGCAGGCGAGTCTGATCGCCGATGCTGACAGCGGCCACTTGATCGACGGAAACTCCCGCGCGAAAGTCACTCCCTTCCGTTCGCCGAGGTCGCGTCGCCGTGAGAAATGCTCCCATCGAGCGAGCGTGCGCGCCGCTCCCCCCACGAGCCTTGTCCGCGGATAGTCCGGTGAGAACGCTGAAGTCGTTCTTCAGGCCCGACAGCGGCTGCAGAATTGCCGGCAACTGTTCGGGCAACGCCCCGGCCTCCCCGGGAGTCCAGTCGCGCATGACGGCCCCATGGGGCATATAGATAAACGCCATACGAACCGGTGGCCGACGGCCGGGGTTCGCCCAACTATAGATCGGAGCCATAGCTTCGAGCCACGGTAGGGCGACGGCGGCGCCGAGCCCTTTCAACGCGGTACGACGCGAGAGAATCTTGCTCATGGTTGGTCCTTTCCTCGACGCATGCGAAACGGATCGCTTTGCACGATGGCCGTGATCAGGGAGTGAAATCGGTAGTCACTTCTTTGAAGCTCGACCAAAATGGAGTCGACGCTGCGGCGATCATAGAAATCGAGTCCTCGACCTGCCGCGTAGATCAGCATTTTTTCGATCAGGTTGCGGCTGAACAGCTCTTTCTTGTCTTTCAAGATCACCTTGAGCTCCTCGGCGCCGTTGAACTTTTGGCCGCCGGGGAGTTCGCCTGTCGGATCGATCGGCAGGCCTTCATCCTTGTCGCGGAACCTGCCGATCGCATTGAAGTTCTCAAACCCAAAGCCAATCGGGTCCATGCGGGCGTGGCAGCCCGCACAATTCGGGTTCGCGCGATGTTGCTCCAACTGCTGGCGAAGCGTCGCCTGCTTGGCTTCCTTCTTCTCTTCGAGCGGCGGCACATTCGGCGGCGGTGGCGGAGGCGGAGTGCCGAGAATTTGTTCCAGCACCCAATGACCCCGTTTCACCGGCGATGTGCGCGTTGGATGAGACGTGATCGTCAGCACACTTGCGTGAGTGAGCAATCCGCCACGCCGGGTGTTTTCCAGGTTCACGCGAACGAATGGGTTCTTCTCCACCATGGAATCACCCCCGGCGGCGATCGGCGGGATCGCCTCCCCTTTCGGATTCGCCATCTGCACTTTCGGAAGTGATGAATTCCCATTCGTGTCGCCGATGTCGTAGAGCTTGGCCAACCGCTGATTGAGATAAGTG
>JBAXFO010000380.1:0-5305 GCA_037139885.1 Planctomycetota bacterium | reverse complement strand
AGCACTGTTGCGCCTTGTCGCGATTGTCGAGCCAGGAGCTCAGGAGCGATCCGTCGGAGCGAACCGCAAGAGCGGTGAATGTTGGCCGCGAACGCTCGCCTTGCGCGACGGCCGTCGGCTCGCCGAACGAGTCGCCCCGGTCCGTTGAGAGAGCGGCGACCATACGGACGCCGGCGTTGCCGGGGAGCGCTTCCGTCCAGGCGAGATGGACGCCAAGCTTGGACGCGGCGAGATGAGGGACCATGCGCAGCTCGCGTGTCATGATCTTGCCCTTCATCGTCGAGACGGCTTTATGAACGCCGGAGCGGGCGATGATGCGCGGAGCGTCGAACGACTTGCCGGCATCGTCGGAACGAATCAGGAAGAGAGTACGCTCGTCGTCGCCGGTTCGCGACGCCCAGGCGACATAGAGACGGCCGGAGTCGTCGAATGTGGCGACGGGGGCTTCGAGCGTGTCTTTCGCGTCCGCGGCCGTGAGCGGAAACCTCGCGGCGGACTGCGTCTCGAGTGCGACATTCGCCGTCGCGAGATACAGTCCGCCCGCCAGACCGACGCCCACGAGCGCCGCCAGAAGAAGAAACTTCGCCCAGGTCTGTTTTCGTATCAGGCAAACAATCATGAGGGATCTCTTTCTTGTTGGAATAATGAGTCGAACGAATTTTGCGGCGGCAGGAGGATGTCAATAATCGCCGATGATCTCTTCGCCGCCGCGGGTGGACAAGGCTCGCCAGATGTCGAGGGGAATCGAGTCGTTAACGAAACGCACGGAGCCATCGACGAGGGTCACATTGACGCCGCCGCTATGCAGGCTCGCCGCCTTGTAGAAGCCAGCGCCGTTGTTGCCGCAATCGGTGATTTTCTGATTGGGCCGATGAAACGTGGTGAAGCAGACGTTGAACTCCCGGCCCCAGAGCCAGGTGCTGCCGCGAGTGCCGGCCCAGCGCGTCGCAGCGGCGCAAAACGCGTCGGACATCAGCGGCGGATTGCCCGAGCCGCCGAAGCTGGCGTATTGCCGGATCGGATCCGACGGTGCGGCGGCGTCGGTCTGGGTGTTGTTGCCGCGAAGCGCCTCGGCGAAGAGAAGCGTGTTCGACGAACCGTCGCGGACATGGGTCATACGAAGTTTCGAGGTATACCAGACCATACCGTCGTTGGCCACGGCCAGCGATTGCGCAGTGAGAGCCGTCCCCATGTTCACCATGTAGTTATTGGGCGACCAATCGGCGCCGTTGTTCTGAAACAGCGTCGGTCCCGAATCGGACGGACAGACGAAGATCGCCACCGGCAGACGGGCGGCGTCTTGATGCACCGGGTTCAAGACTTGCGATCCCCCGGAGCCGGTCGTCAACGGGAGCGTGAAATCGATGAGGCGTTTCAGATTGTCTTGCTCGACATACGGCAAGAGCTGCGCCTGGACCGCGAAGGCCCACTGACTTTGGTTTTGCGTGGCTCCGGCCGGGAAGACTTTCATCGTCGTTACGTAATTGTGCGTGGCCAGGCCGAGTTGTTTGAGGTTGTTCTGACACTGCGTACGTGCCGCGGAATCGCGGATCTTCTGCACCGCGGGCACGAGCAGGCCAATCAAAATCGCGATGATGGCGATCACCACGAGCAATTCGATCAATGTAAACGCGCGTCGATGGCGCATGAGCCTCGTCCTCGTAGGGGGAAACGAAAGGGATTGAAAACGGGGATTGGCGAACGGCGCGATGGGGAACGCCCAACGCGAACGGAGCGAAGTCGTACGAACTGTTCCGCCACCCGCTTGGGCGACCGAAAGAACGCACAACGCCGCGCACGCGAAGACTCGCGCAGGAAAGGAGCTTAACCCCGAGGAGGACGAAGTGCAGGAACCGACGGTTGGGAAATGGACGACAGAGCCAAGGGCGCCACGCAGCCGACCGCATCGAACTCAGGCGCCCACGCCGCCCATGCCGGAGGCACAGGAGCCTGACCGGCGGCGCTCCAGAGCGAAGTCAGCCCCTGGCATTTTTGCGCGGCGATGCCGAGCACGAACCCGGCCGCCCTGGGAGCCGGCGCTGCGGATTTCGTGGAGGGAGTTTCCGGTTCGGTTTCGTCGGTTGAACAACACGTGGGCTTCGATTCCGACTCTTCACAGCACGATTTCTTCACGGGTGCGGCGGAGCAACATGTCTTTTTGGGAGCCGTTTCGCGTTCACGGCGAGGCGTCGTCTGCCAGCCTCGGCTTGGCGGGCGTTCCGCATAGTCGGGCGGCGTGATGCCGCGCTCGGCCGCCCAGGCGAGACGCTGCTCGGGCGTCGTGCAGCAACAACTTTTCCAACACTGTTCCGCGCTCATGCATCCGCAGGCGCTGAACATGCAAGGATACGCTTCGGCCGTCGACTTTCGCGGCGCGGCAGGCAGCGGCACTCCAAACACCATGCCCGCATAGAGCGCAAGCGTCACCGACGAGACAAATCGTCGCGTGATGAGGGAAGCGAACAGCAGCCCGCGCAGGGTCGACATCGTTATGGTTTCTTATCGAGCCCGTCGAACACAGGCCATTCGAATCGCTCGTCGCGAGCCATATCATGACATCATGAGCAAAATCTCCATCGCCACGCCGCAAGAAGTCGTCGCCGTCGATCGCGGCCGGATGCGCGACATCGCCCGCGCCGTCTTGACCGGCGAAGACATCGCCGACTACGAAATCAGCCTCGCCTTCGTCGACAACCCGACGATCCATCGTCTCAACAAACGTTACCTCGATCATGATGAACCGACCGATGTGCTCAGCTTCCCGCTCAGCGACGCCAACGCAAAAAAGCTGGCGGGCGAACTGGTGATCGGCGTCGAAGTCGCCAAGGAACGAGCCGCGGAACTGGGCCATGCGATCGATGCGGAGCTTGGGCTCTACGTCATTCACGGGTTGCTGCATCTTTGCGGTTACGACGACAAGTCCGATAAGGCGGAACGAGCCATGCGCGAACGAGAGCGACACTATCTCGCGGCGCTCGGCTTGCCCAATATCGCGGAGGCGTGAAATGCGTCGGCGCCAGGTCGGTCGAAAGTTCGCCTCATCTCGATAACGGAATTTCGTGTCGGTCGATGCGTCCTTCGGTGTGCTTCGCCTGCACGCTCAGCCCACTCTACGACGTTACCCCAAGAACTTCCCCATGTCGCTCGAACGCGCCCAAGCCTTGATCATTCGCGGCTACGATTTCAGCGAAACGAGCCGGATCGCGGTCATGTGGACGCGGGAATTCGGCAAAGTCGGGGCTATGGCCAAGGGAGGCCGACGGCTTAAATCGGCGTTCGAATCCTCTCTTGACCTGCTTAATGTCTGCGATATAGTCCTCATCCGCAAGGCGTCCGGCACGCTCGATCTTTTGACCGAGGCCCGGGTGTGCGAGCGGTTTCCTCGGCTTCGGCACAATCTGGCGGCGTGGTACGCAGGCCAGTATGTCGCGGAGCTGTTGGGAGATTGGACGCAGGATCACGATCCGCATCCCGTCTTGTTCGATGAAGCGATCGAAACGCTTCGCGATCTCGACGGACGAGCGGCAGGGCCCGGCCCGCGCCTGGCGCGCTTTGAGCTTGTGCTCTTGCGTGAACTGGGTTATGGACCCGCTCTGGAACACTGTGCCGCCTGCAACGCCGTCGTGGCCGAGCGGAGCACGGCGTTCAGTCCAGCACGCGGGGGCGTGCTGTGTCCGCAGTGTCAGCCGCTGGAGCGCGATCGCATTCCGCTGGGACGCGACGCTCTCGAATGGATGCTCCGCCTGCGCCAGGACAACGTCGCCTGGCGCGAGTTGGCCGATATGGACGTCCGCAAGACGATTCGCCGCATCCTCGGCGACTATGTGACGTATGTGCGAGGCCGTCGGCCCCGCCTGCTGCCTTATCTGGGGAGTTGAGGTCGTGATCATGGCGACAACCTACGCAACCTCGCGCGACGGCGGCCGTATCCGCCCGGGCCCGGCACTGGTCTTCGCACTCGCCCTGGCGTTCGCCGGCGCGGGCTGCACCAGTCCCGCAACCTCCACGTCCCAATCGGTCAACAGTCTTCTCGGCATCACGGGGAGCAATCCTTATGAAGAGCCGAGCGGCCTGAGCGCCTGGTGGAACAAGAAGCCCGAGAAGGACGGCATGGTTCTCCCCGGCGGCGACGCCAGCGAACGAACCGCCATGGACGATAAATCGCGCCGCGACGTCGAAACCGCCAAACAATTGTATGTCGACAAGAAATACGCCGAAGCCGAGAGCATGTTTCACCTGATCGCCAAGGCCAAGAAACTCCCCGTCGACGTTCACGAAGACGCCCTCTTCTATCGAGGCGAATGCCAGCGCCTGCAAGCCAACTACCGCGAGGCCGAGGGGTCGCTCAAGCTTTACATGAAGTCGTTCCCCTATGGCAAATACACCTCCCAGGCCAACGACCGCCTGTTCGACATCGCCAATTACTGGCTGAAGCCGACGCGCGACCGCATGAAACAAGCCGACGACGAACGCCAGGGCAAAGGCAGCATGTTCGCCCTGACGCCCGTGACGCTTTTCTATCTGTCGAACGATATGCCGTTCAACGATGTGGAAGGCCATGCTCTGGGCATTCTCGAAGAGGTGCGCCTCAACGACATCAAGGGCAAGCTTGCCGAGAAGTCGCTCTTCTACATCGCGACGGTGAAGTTCTTCAATCGCGATTACAAGGAAGCCGACTATTACTACAGCCAGATCGTCGACAACTATCCCAAGAGCGATCTAGCCGCCAACTCGATGAAGCAATCGATCATCTGCAAACAAATCGCCAACGGCGGCACGGCTTACGACACTCGCCTCGTCGAAAAGTGCCGGCAGTACCTCGAAGAGTTCCACCGCGAGTATCCCGGCAAAGACGACGATTGGATCAAGAAACAGCTGATCAGCATCAATCATCAACAGGCGGATCGCGATTTCAATATCGCCGAGTTCTATCGCCGCACGGGCCATCCGGGCTCCGCGTACTTCTATTACGAGATCGTGCGGCGTAGCTATCCGAACACCGAGTACGCCCGCAAAGCCGAGGCGAACATGAACGATCTTCGCGGCCGAGTCGAAGCCGATCAACGCAACGCCAGCGCGGAGAGTTCGCCGAACCGACCCTGGTATCAAGGCGTCGTCGATACGATCGGCCCGACCCGCGTCGTGCTCGATCCGAACGAAGTCCGCACGCCATCGACGCCGGTCACAAGTCAGCCGGCCTCGCCGCCGGGCTTGTTGCCGGGCAATATCGATCGGAAGTGATTTTGTGTTTGCTGGGGTGAAGTGGTTAAGATTTTTCACCACAGAGACACAGAGAGCACAGAGA
>JBAXFO010000379.1:0-5325 GCA_037139885.1 Planctomycetota bacterium | reverse complement strand
GTCCAGGCCGTCATTCGCGAATCGCTGGCCAACCCCAAAGCCGCACTGCGGACGGCCGCTTTCGGCGTCATCCAGGAGCTCGGCGACCGGGGCGGCTCGTTCGCCGCTGACTTGCAACCGTTGCTGGATCATCCCGACTGGGCCGAACAACGTGAGCAGCTGCTAACCAGTCTCGCCGCATTCAGCGCCCCTGCGGAGCCCATCGTCACGGCGCTCGCCCCACGCGTCGAATCCCCACCAGTCGAACCCATCGGATAGGAGCCCACCCCGGACGCATGGGGTGGAATCCGTCTGCCATCTTGGAGTTATGTCCCGCACGCAGCCTGTTGTGGATGCCGCGATCGCGTCTCCGCGCAGCACGCAAATCCTTCCACCCACCCGCCCCGAAGGGACAACGGCGCGTCATGCCGAATGCTCGGAATTGGAATTTCCCAAACTTCGGAAGCCGTCGAATTTTCCGCGGTCCCCTTGATGTTTAGGTTGTGAAAGTAATATTGTTGCTATTGCTGCATAGCATTATGAAATCGCTGCATGTTTTTAGTCGTTGTCCGAGATATTGTGATTATTCCTGGGAAAAGGTCTCGTAATTCGTCTTCGTTTTTGACAAGATCTATAAGTTAGAACAGAACGTAAGTCGCGGTGAAGAGGTTTGGCGTAACCCTTAAAGGTTTACGCGATTTCGCTTCAGCCGTACACGACCACCCTTCCTTAGCCCTCTCCCGGGCCCGGTCGTTTGTCATTCGACGCAGGGAATCTCTCTCCCGATTCTCCTCGGTCCTTCGCGATAACAACGTTTTTGACGTTTAAGCTACTGGTGCGCTCCGGCCGTCGTAGCTGCGCGAAACTTCCTGCGAGGGCATAACCTTTCGCACCGCTATGCGCGCTGCGTCCCTCCAAGGACGAAATGGCCCGAAACCCGAACACTTATGCGCTCGGTTCGAGCGTTTCTAGACATTGCCGCGTTGTCGGCATCTATTGAGGAAGCTTTTCATGGATCGCACGTTCTTTGAAACCGTTCGCACGAATCGTAGCATCACTCGCCAACAGCGAGGCCGTCGACTTGAGATCGATTTGCTCGAAGACCGCACTGTGCCAGCAGCGGTTCCGCTCACAGTCGCCAACACGGCAGTCACGGAGAATTTCAATACCCTCGTCGGCACGACACTGCCAACGGGTTGGGACTTTTTGGAAACGGGATCGGGAGCGAATGCACTCTACACGGCGGACATTGGCAGTACACCCTCTGGAGACACATATAGTTATGGCGCGGCGTCGGCGGCAGACCGTGCGTTCGGAACCCTCTTAAGCGGCAGCGTGACGTCGACGATCGGAGCGTCGTTCACGAACAGCACCGGGTCCGCGATCACCGGTTTCGATATTTCGTACGTAGGCGAACAGTGGCGCCTGGGAGCTACGAATCGACCCGATTCATTGACGTTCCAATACAGCCTTGATGCGACGAGTTTAAACACCGGTACATGGACGAGCGTTTCCGCATTGAACTTTCTTGCGCCAGTCACGACAGCGCCCACGGGCGCGAAAGACGGCAACTCTGCAGCGAATCGCACGGCGATCAGCGGTTCTGTCTCGGCTAACATTGCGAATAACAGTACATTTTGGATCCGTTGGCAGGACTTCAACGCTACCGGTTCCGACGACGGCCTGGCCATCGATGATTTCTCGATCACGCCTGTCGTGCTCGTCGCTGCGACGACGACGACCACGCTCGCCGCGCCGTCTCCCGCGACCATTCTCTCGGGGCAGACGGTGACTTTTTCGGGCACGATCTCGTCATCGTCCGCCACACCCGTTGGTACGATCAAGATCTTTAACGGCGCCAACACCGGAACGGTTTTGGCCAGCACGAACGTCATATCGGGCAGCGGCGGTCCGGGCACGTTCAACTTCACGTCGACGGTGGTGCCGCCGGGAACTTACACAAACCTCATCGCCTATTTCGAACCGCTCACCGGAGCCTTCGCCGCGAGCGATTCCACCGCCACGCCGCGCAGCCTGACCGTTTCGAATTTCTATCCGATCACCACGGGCGGCACGGCGATCACGCAAGATTTTAACAGCCTTCCGTCAACCGGATCGACGTACGTTCTGCCGCTGGGCTGGAATCTCCTGGAGGTGGGCACGGGCGCCGATACCCAGCACACGGCTGGCGGCGGCGGCGAAAACAGCGGCAACACCTACAATTACGGCTCGACGACGACCCCCGCGGATCGAGCGCTGGGAACCTTGCTGACCGGCAGCTTTACGTCGACGATCGGCGCCTCGTTCATCAATAACACCGGCGATGACATCGCCAGTTTAAACATTGCTTACACCGGCGAACAATGGCGGCTGGGACAAACGGGCCGCACCGATTCGCTGACTTTCGAATACAGCCTCGATGCGACGAGCTTGAACACCGGAACATGGACGGCGGCGCCCTCGCTCGATTTTCTCGCGCCATTCGCAACGACTGCGGGCGCCCTCGACGGCAACGCCGCCGCGAATCGCACAGCGCTCACGAGTACGATTTCGTTATTGACCATCGCCAACAACGCCACCTTTTGGATTCGCTGGACCGATACCAACGTCACCGGCTCCGACGACGGTCTTGCCGTCGACGATTTCTCCATCACTCCCATACTGGCTACGGGAGTTCCGACGGTCACGACTCTCTCCACCAACCCGTCTTCCGTCTCGTACGGCCAATCGGTGACCTTCTCCGGAACGGTCGTCGCGCAGTCGGGCGTCGCAACTCCCTCGGGCCGCGTGGAAATTCGCGATGGCGGTCCCTCGGGAACTTTGCTCGCGACGGCGACGTCAATCACCGGAACCGATCAAAACGGCGCCTATTCGGTCACCACGAGTCTTTTCGGAGCCGGGACTTATAGCCCTAGAGCGTATTTCGTTCCCGATCCCGCTTTCCGATTGAGCAATTCCGCCACGACCTCGTTGGTTGTCAATCCGATCGCGTTCACCGCGGGCGATGTCGCCGTCTTGCAAGCGGATGAGGCCGACAATAATTCGTCGTTCTCGATCCTCGATATCAATCCGACAACGCTCAACCAGGCGAATCTGAACGCGTTCACCATCAACGGCACGACCGTTGACGCCTCGCTCCGCATCGCCGGCTCGTTCACCGATACGGGATATCTCTCCCTCAACAACTACGGCGACAAGCTGGTCTTCACCGGCATCACCACCGGCGCGACCACGGCTTCTGTCGGGACCGCCGGGATTCGCGGCGTCGGCACGCTGAGCCCGACCGGAGCGTTCGCCATTCCGACAACTTACCTCAACGGCGCTGCGGGTTCGACGACCCCGTTCGTAACCCGTGGAGCGACCACGATCAACAACGGCGAATGGTACATCACTGATCAAAGCGGCACGTTCATCGACAGTCAGATTCCGCCGGTCATCGCTACGAACAAATTGCGCTCCGTCCGCGCCTTCGGCGGCACAGTTTACGTCGCCCAGCAATCGGCGACGACGGGTGAGTCTCTCGTGGCCACGCTCGCCGCGCCCACCGCGACCAGCGCGACGTCGATTGCGGGTTTGCCGACTTCGACTTCGGTGCAGGATTTTTACCTGATCCGCTCGGGAGACCACGGCGGCCAATACGATGTGCTTTACGTCATTAACAACGCCGTCTCCGCGACCGTCTCCACCATCAACAAGTTCTCGCTCGTCGGCGGAACCTGGACCGCCAACGGGACCTACACCACCACCTTCGGCGGCTTCAGCATCGCCGCCATCGACAGCGGCGAAGGCGCCGTCCTCTACGTGACCTCCGGCGCCAGCGACACGGCGGGCAACAGCCTCTACAAGCTGACCGACACCGCCGGTTTCAATAGCGCGATCACCATCGACAGCCCTTCGAACGCCATCCTCTACACAGCCTCGGGGACGAAGGTCCTCAAGGGCGTTGCGCTCGCGCCGCAGGTCGTGACGATCGCCGCCCCCACTCTCGCCGCCCCGCCCACGACCACGTTGCTCACGACCTCGGCCGTCACTCTGAACGGCAATATCCTCTCCGACGGCAACACGCTCCTGACGAGCCGCGGCTTCTATCTTTCGACCAATCCCGATCCCGTCGCCAACAGCAGCGCCGTTCCCGAAGGCGGCAGCACGCTCGGAAGTTTCTCTTCAAGCTTCTCCGGTTTGACCCCGGATACGGTTTACTACTATGTCGCCTATGCCACGAACAGTTCGAACTTGACGGGTTATACCCCGGTCTATTCTTTCCGAACTCTCGCGGTCGCCGCGGCTCCCACCGTCGCGACGCCCACGGCATCCGCGATCTTGGACACGACGGCCACCCTCAACGCGACCGTCACCGCGGACGGCGGCGCGCCCCTCACGGCCCGCGGCTTCATCTACTCGCTGAGCAACGATCCGGTCGCGTACGGCGCGCCGAGCCCCGAAGGGGGGACGTCGGTCAGCGCCTATTCGCTCAACATCTCAGGGCTTGTGGCCAATTCGACTTACTACTACGTCGCCTACGCCACCAATAGCGCCGGCACCTTCATCACCTCTCCGGTGCAGCAGTTCACCACGCTCCAGACAATCGTCCCCCCAACGGTCACCGTGCAAGCCGCGACGGCGGTCGCCAGCACGGCCGTCGCCTTGTCCGGCAACGTCACCGCCGACGGCTTCAGCGCCATCACCCAGCGCGGCTTCGTCTATTCGACATCGCCCAATCCCACCACCGGCGACCAGAAGCTGATTGTCTCCGGAACGACGGGGGCGTTTTCGGGCAATGTCGTTGGGCTCACGCCGGGAACGCTGTACTACTACCGAGCCTTCGCCACCAACTCGCTCGCGACGTCCTATTCCGCCACGACCAACAGTTTCACCACGCTAGCGGCGGGTACGTTTGGAACCAACAGCGTCGTCGTCCTGCAAACCGAACCGCAGGCATCGGGCGCCGCCGCGTTATCGATCGTCGAATATCTGCCCACCGGCGCCGGCCAATCCGCGGTGCAAGCGGTGGCTTTGCCGACGACCGTCTCCGCCACCGGCAACGCCGCCTTGACGCAGTCCATCTCCGCGACCTCGGAAGGTTATCTGACCCGAACGCAAAACGGCGCCTACCTTTTAGTGACGGGGTATAACGCCGCGACCGGAACCTCGGTGCCGGCAGCAAGCATCGATCGTATCGTCGGCCGCATCGATCCCACCGGCGTGGTCGATACGACGACTCGGTCTCCGAGCAACACCGGCTCCAACAACATTCGCGCGGCGACGAGCGTCGATGGCGCCAGCCTTTACATTTCAGGCACGCAGGGAATTTCGCTGATCACCTTCGGCACGCAACCGACCACTTCC
>JBAXFO010000378.1:0-5336 GCA_037139885.1 Planctomycetota bacterium | reverse complement strand
ATTCGGCGCCGATCTGCTTCACGACCAACGCACCAACGGATCGCAAGTGCACGCGGACTGGAGGCCGGCATTTCCATTACAAACCTGGTATTATCGCGGAAGAATGCCGACAGCGTGGAACCATTTGCCGTTTGGCGCGTTTAACTTTTATGCGTCTCTTCCACGTCGTTCTTAGGAGTACGGTTATGCGACGATTCCTCGCGTTTGTTTGCGTCGGTCTTGCCCTCGCCATGGCGCTGTCCGCAGATCCCACCGCGGCTGCCGACAAGGTCAAGGTCAAGAACCAAATGGTCAAGGGAACGATCAAGTCGGTCGATGCCGACAAAGACGTTCTGGTCATCAATCAAAAGGTGAAAAACGAAGTCGTCGACCGGGAGTTGAGCATTCTCGACACGACCGAATTCGTGGTGACGACCGCGACCGGCTCCAAGACGGCGACTGGAAACGCCGGACTGCAACTGCTCGAAGGCCGTGAAGGCTCGTCCGTCCAGGTGAAGTGCGACAAAGACGTCAATGTGCTGAAAGTGACCGTCACGTCGAAGAAGTGATCATCCGCCCATGGCGGCACGCGTATGCGCTCGCGGAAGCCAGCGTCTGCCGCCATGCATTCTCTCAGCGCTCGACAATGGAGCAACGACTGCGTAGACTTGCCGACCCGGCCAAGCGGAACGTCTTGTTCGGGTTAGACCGCAATCAAACCTCAAGATGTTCGCAATCTGTTTCAGGCGGGATGGGCAAGCCCGCCATCAACGCAAGCGGATCGCCGTATACCAACCGTGCAACACGGGATCGCTGTAGCCGGTCCGGAAATCGAAGTCTTTCCATGCCAGCGTCGATTTGAGGCCGTAGTAGGGATCCGCAACCTCGAGGGCTCGATCGTTAATCCCCTGGAGGACTCCATAGTGGCCGCCGCCGTCCACCGGTTCGCGAAAATTGAGGATCACGAGATAGCCTTCGCGAAGAAGGCGTCGGAGGGTTTCCAGCTCGCGTGCCTTCTCCGCCGCGCGTTCTTCTGCTGGAAGTTCCAGGCCCTTCGGATGCGACGACGATTGTCCCGCAATCACTTCGGCGTTCGGCGCGAGTTTCTCCAGCGCAGCCACGACACGAGCGTTCTCGGCTCCTTTCCCCGGCACGGCGCCCGTCAGCGCGACCACCGCCTCCAAAGCGATGTCTTTCGCGGTTAGCGCTCGATAAACCATGATGTACGACGAGGCGCTGCACGTCCAATCATTGGGTTGCGCAAAATACTCGCTCGGGCCGATCTTGTGGGCCGACCAAACCGTATTTGGGTCGTCCATCAGATCCGGCTTCTGCTCAGGATAACCGATCAACGGGCGATCCACTTGGGTCGTATGCCGCGCTTTCGTCCCGCACCCGGCAACGCCAAATGCGAGCAACACCCCGACCAAAAGGCGGGGCGCCAGGATATCAACCATCGTCATCGCTTTTCCATCGCCTGTAGTGCTGCTTCTCATTTCCAGTCTGGCTTCCCAGCACGACCGTTACCGCTTGGGGAAGCCGAAGCGATGACCGTCTTCATGGATACTATATGAGCTGATCGCGCGGATCAACCCGATGGACATCGCTCACCAACGGGTGAAATCCTACCTGGATTCCTATGCCGACAGCATCGTGACAACGGACTGTGCTCTCGTCTTCAAACCCCAACGTCACCGTTTGACACGGTCGGTATCCGCCGGTCGCTCGTGCCGCGCCGCCGTTTCTCCCGGTGACTGACGGTCGGGCCGTGCCGTTTGTCGCGGTGATTAACGGTCGGTGGAACGCCTTCACCGTTGGAAACAATTCAACGGTCTGCCGAATTGGCGAACGCAACGTCGCTCGTGGTCGCCGAGCGACGCTGCGGCTAACCTATTATTCTCTCATGGATGCCGCCGACGACCAAACGCAATGGGTGGTCAAAATTTCGCCGGTTTCCCTTTTTCCAAGGCCGAACTGTCGCCGGAGCAGCCACCGCTCGCGCGGAGGACCACGTTTGGGTGTCGCCGCGAAGACTCAACGCAGCGACGTGTGATAAACCGCTGTCTCCTTCGTCATCCTATTTGATTGACCGCTGCGGCATCGGGCATTTATGATACTCTCATTCTTTGTCGTTCCTTGTGGATCTGTCCAAATGACACGCATTCTCTTCGCCAGCGTTTTGATGGTTGTCGCCGTGGGTTCGAATGTGCGGGCGCAGGCGCCGGACAAGATTCAGGGGAAGACTGCGGCCGAGTGGGTCGAGATTTTGAAGACGCACAAGGAGCTCAAGTTTCGCCGAGTGGCGCTGATCGTGCTTGAGGTTTATGGGCCGCGTACGGATGGGGTTCTGCCGGCGGTGACGGACGCTCTCGAACGCGATGCGGAGCCGCAAATTCGGCGTGAGGCGGCGATGCTGTTGGGGCGGATGGGGGCCGACGCCAAGGGGTCGATTTTCGCTCTGGGCGATGCGTTGCGAAAAGATGCCGCCGAACCGGTGCGCGAGGCGGCGGCCCAGGCGCTGGGCAGTCGTGGGCTCAATCCCTTTGCGGTCGAACAAGTGATGACGCTGGCGGAGGCGCTGAACGATCCGCATGCGGGAACGCGCACGGCCGCGGCCGAGGCGATCTTGAAGCTGGGCGACAAGGCGGCGCCGGCGTTGCCCGCGCTGACGGCTCTGGCGAAAGATGCGAAGAAGGATCGTTTTTCCCGTCAATATGCCCTCAAATGCCTCGGCCGGCTCGGCGCGGACCAACGCGACACGGCCATCGTCTTGATCGGCGTGCTGCGCGATAAAGACGCGCCGCTGCAGCTTCGCGAAGAAGCCGCCGAGGGTCTCGGGCGTTCGAGCGTGGCGGCGGAGTTCGTCGTGCAACCCTTGGGCGAAACGCTCGCGGATCCGGCCGTCGAATTGCGGCGTGCCGTGGCGGCCGCCCTGGCGAAACAGGGGAAATACGCCGGCGCCGCCTGGCCCAAGATCGCTGCGGCGTTGAAAAGCTCCGATGACCAGGCCGTTCGCTATCAACTCATCCGCGTCACCGGACAGCTCGCCAAAGCGATGCCTCCTGCCGAGCATGCGCTCATCCAGCACGCAAGCAAAGACCCGCACATCGAAAATCGGCTGGCCGCGATTCAAGAACTGGGCGAACTCGGGGCCAACATGTCCGACGCCATTCAATCCGCCCTGACGGACATCGCCGAGAACGACACGACGGCCGCCATCCGCACCGCGGCCGACAGCGCCCTCAAAAAGCTTCAGGGCATGTGAGAGCGAATTCCCTATGCTGCCTCGCTTCATTCCGCCCATGCTGTGCAAGCCCGGCCAGGCGTTCGATTCGGACGAGCACCTGTTCGAAATCAAATGGGACGGAACGCGTTGTCTCTGCTTCGTTGACGACAATGGCTATCGCCTCACGAATCGCCGCGAAGTCGATCATACGATCCGCTATCCCGAGATGGCGTCTCTCGCGACGCTCCCCCCGGGAACGATTCTCGACGGCGAAATGGTCGTCTTGAAAGACGGCAAACCCGATTTCGCTTTGCTCCAATCGCGCGATCATTGCCGCACGCCGCTGAAGATCCGCTCCCTCGCCCGCAGCTATCCCGCCACGTACATCGCCTTCGATCTTCTTTATGAGTCGGGCGAGTCGCTTCTCGACATGCCTTTGCAAGTCCGTCGGCAGCGCCTCGACGAGCTTTGCCGACGGCATCCGGTTCCGCATGTCGTTCTCTCGCGCAGCGTCACCGGGGCGGGCATCGAGTTCTTTCGCCAAACGACAAAACAGGGGCTGGAAGGTGTGATCGCGAAACGATTGAATAGCCGCTATCAACCGGGGCGCCGCACCGATGCCTGGATCAAGATCAAGAAGGGCCTCGAGCTGTTCTGTCTGGTGATCGGCTTCGAGCCGTCGGGGAAAGACGATTTCCGCAATCTGTTCCTCGCCCATGAAAACGGCGGCACGCTGCGGCCGGTCGGCAAAGTCGGCACCGGCTTTGACGTCGCCATCCGGCAACGGATCAACCTCTGGCTCTGGACTCATCTGCAGCCGAAGCCGAGCATTCCGTGTTCGTATAAGGGCAATTGGGTGGAGCCGCGGCTGGTGTGCCGGGTCTCGTGCATGGAACTGACGGCGGGCGGCGAAATGCGGGCTCCGGTGTTTCACGAACTGATCAAGGAATGAGCGGCGTGCCCAAACGGCTCGATGGAAAACATGTCGTCTTCACCGGCCGGCTGGCGTCGATGCCGCGGGGGGATGCGGCCGCGCTCGTGACGGCGCGCGGCGGCGTCTGCGAACGCGATGTGTCGAAGAAGACCTCCATCGTGATCGTCGGCCAAGAAGGTTGGCCGTTGCGGAAAGATGGCCGAGTGAGTCAAAAGTTGGTCGCGGCGAAGCGGCAACAATCGCTCGGCCAGGCGCTTGTCATCGTCACGGAAGAAGAATGGCTCAGCGATCTGGGGCTGCATGAACAATCCGAAGGCATTCATCGCCGTTTCACCTCGGTGCAATTGGGCCGGCTGTTGAAGCTCCCGCGCCAACGTCTCACCGCCTGGATTCGTGCGGGGCTCATCGAACCGGCGGAGACGATCGACGGCGTGCACGTTTTCGATTTCCAACAAGTCGCCAGCCTGCGGACGCTCTGGGAAATGACCAAAGCCGGCGTCAGCCATCGGCAACTCAAACAAAGCTTCGAGCGCCTGTCCCGTTGGCTGCCCAACCTCGGCTCGCCCGCAACGCTGGCGCTGTTGGAGCAAGACGGCCATATTCTCGTGCGGCTCGATGAAGGCCTGGCCGACTCGACGGGGCAGCTTCAATTCGACTTCGCCGACGATGAGACTGCGGTTTTAAATCCTCCCTCGGAATTGCACGCTCCTGCGGGCGAACCATCGGCCGACGACTGGTATCACCGCGGCATCGAATTCGAAGCGACCGGCGACCTCGCCCTGGCGGCCCGGGCCTACCGCACGGCGCTCTTCATCGGCGAACCGACTGCCGCCATGGCGTTCAATCTCGGCAACGTGCTTTATGCGCTCGGCCAGGTGAGCGGCGCGGCCGAGCGTTTCCGGCATGCCGTGGAGCTCGACCACGATTTCCTCGAAGCCTGGAACAATCTCGGCAACGCACTTTGCGATCTGGGCGATTCGGCCGATGCGATCGAGGCCTTTCGGCGAGCGCTCGCTCTGGGTCCAAACTATGCCGATTCGCATTACAACATCGCAGAAGCCCTGTCGGACATCGGTCAAATCGATGAGGCCTGTGAACATTGGCGGGCGTATCTGCGATTGGAGCCGATCGGGGAGTGGGCGGCGTATGCGCGGCGTCGGCTGTCGAAGTGATGGAAGAGCTAATAGCTGTTAGCTA
>JBAXFO010000377.1:0-5347 GCA_037139885.1 Planctomycetota bacterium | reverse complement strand
GCGGCTCGGCGTCCGCACGCCGCTGCACGAGCATTGCGGCAGTCGGCCGTATCTTTTGAACAAGCACCGCCTCGACTCGATCTCGGTGGCGGCGCAGGCGGCGGATTTCAGCAACCAGAGATGGACCGCATGATCTCGCTCATTCTTCCCTGCCGCAACCAGGCCGACCACATCGGCGCCCTGCTCACGCGCTATTTGCATACGCTCGAGGCGTTCGGGCAGCCGTTCGAATTGGTCGTCGTGCCCAACAAGTGCAGCGACGCGACGCTCACGATCGTCGAAGATCTGGCGGAGCGCGATGGGCGGCTCCGCTGCGTGCCGAATCCGCTGGGCGGTTGGGGCCGCTCGGTCCGCGTGGGGCTCGAAGCTGCGCGCGGCAGCATTCTCGCCTACACGAACGCCGCCCGCACTGAGCCGGAATCGTTGCCGAGCTTCTTGAAGCTCTTCGCGGAAAACCCGGGTACGCTCGTCAAAGCACGGCGCGAACAGCGGAACGCGCCGCTGCGGGAAATCGGCTCGTTCCTCTACAACGCCGAAGCGAAGTTGCTCTTCCGCCTCGACTGCGACGACGTCAACGGCACCCCCAAAATCTTCGGCGCCGATTTCTATCGCGACTCGAACTTAACCGCCGACGGCGACCTGCTCGACCTCGAACTGATGTCTCGAGCGAAGCAACGGGGGTTGGCGATTCGCGAGATTCCTGTGGCCGGCTTCAAACGCCACGGCGGCAAATCAACCACGACGTTCAAAAGCGCCTGGGCGATGTATATGGGGGCCGTTCGTCTCAGGTTTCAGGCGTCTGGGCAAAAACCCGTCGGCAGAACCTAATTCGGTTCCACGAGGGAGCTCCATGAAACCGCACGGCGTCAAGCCTTCGTCCGTCAAGCCTTCGCTCGCCGCGGCCGACGATTCGCTCTGGGCCCATCACCACGCCGCCTACCGCGATCCCCGGCAGATCGTCGCGCAGTGGCCAGCCGCCGACGACATCGACCCAGCGACGTTTCGCTGCCAGGTCAAAGGTTCGTGGTGGGACCTTCTCGACGAGATGGGCGTCACCCTCATCGTCACACGCGAATACGAGCATCTCGTGCAGGCCTTTTGCGTTCACGATGGCCGGCCGCGAACGTCGTATCTGCCTCTGCCTCACCCCAACGGTCTCGCAGTCGATCGGCAATCGGGCCGGCTGTTCATCGCCAGCACCCGCAATCCGAACATGGTGTACGATTTCAGCCCCGGCTGCGGCGGCGTCGTCGGCCGCGCGGACGACAGCCTCGACGGCGAACTCCTCCCCCGCCAGGCTCGCTACTATCCCGGCTGCCTTTATCTGCACGACATCGCGTTCATCGCCGGCCGACTTCATGGCAACGCCGTCGGCCTCAATGCGGTCGTCCGGCTCGAAGACGATGGCCGATTCGAGCCGGTATGGTGGCCGCGCTCGATCGACGCCGCCGCCGGCCCGCGCTTCGACAAGAACTATCTCCAGCTCAACTCCATCGCCGCAGGGGCCACGCTCGAAGAGAGCTACTTCGGCGCGTCGGCCGCGGCTCCTTCCGCACGGCGACCCGGACATCACAATTTCCCCGTCGATGGCCGCGGCGTGATCTTCTCCGGTTCGACTCGCGATGTCTTCGGCGACGGCCTCACACGCCCGCATTCCGCTCGACTTCGCGGCCAAGAACTCTGGGTCGACAACAGCGGTTACGGCGAAACCGGCCGCATCGTCGATGGCCGCTTCGAGCCGTTCGCGCGCCTGCCGGGTTGGACGCGTGGCCTGCTTTTCCACACACACTACGTCCTTGTCGGCACGAGCCGGGTGTTGCCGCGGTATCGGCATTACGCTCCGGGGCTCGACCCGGACCGTTGTTGTGCGGGGGTGCATATTCTCGATTTACGCTCGGGAAAAACCCTGGGCAGCATGTTGTGGCCGCATGGGAATCAGTTGTTCGCGATCGAAGCGTTGCCGCGCTCCATGGCGATCGGTTTCCCGTTCCGCGTCGGCAGGTCGGCGAAGCGGGTGCAGCGCGGCTTCGGGGCCGCCGCCTGAGAGATTTTCCCAGCCCTGAGATTCTGGCGTGCCTCATTCCAGGGTTTGCAGCGTTCGAATGTGTTGGAGCTCGGTATGCTATCGCGATTGCGTTCCTCCTGGCTCATGCTTCTGCTCGGCGCCGTGATCGCCGCGTCGGCGGCGCAGGCGGTGTGGTGGGTGTTTCTCGTGCCGATCTACGAATCGCCCGACGAACCCGCCCATCTCGATTACGCTCTGGGCATTCACGCCAACAAGGGCCTGCTGATCGCTCGCCATACGACGTTCAAAGATCTGCCCGTCGACGCTCACCCCTATACTCCCTATTTGCGAAAACGTTCCGGCGTCGATCAGATCGCGTTCAATTCGCACGCCAAGGTGCCGCTCGATTATGGCAAACCGGGCTACTTCGCCGCCCTCGACCGCGACGCCCCGCCGCGCTCGTCGATCGTCATCGATCATCCTTGCCAACTCGCGGCTCTGTATCCGTTCGGCTATTACGCTCTCGTCGCCCTGTGGATCGAGGGCGTCGCCTATTTCAAGGAGGGCATCGTGGCGACGTTCTTCGGCGCCCGCCTGCTCTCCGTCGTGCTGCTCGTCATCACGTTGTCGCTCATCTATGCGACGACGCGTCTGCTTCACTATCGCCCGGCTTTCGGCGTCCTCATCACGGCGTGCATCGGCCTGTTTCCCTTGACGTCGTTTATTTCCGCGTACGTGCAACCCGATAATCTGAGTTTCACGCTGGTGACGCTCAGCTACTACCTGGCCCTGCGCGCCCGCAACAAACGCCTGAGCGCCGCGAGCGTCTTTTATCTGGGCGCGGCTCTCGGGGCGTTGCTCGTGACCAAGATTCACTTCTGGCTGGCGGTGACCCCCGCCGTCGTCGGCATGATCGCCGCCGAGATGTTCGCGCTCTCGGCGACGCGACGACGCTGGCTGAGCCGCGGCGTTTGCCTGTTGACGCCGTCGCTCCTCCTGGGATCGGTTTGGCTGTGGACGGTTTGGGGTACGGAGAATTACTTCGCCCCGCCCGATCGTTCGCTCGACCGCATGACCAGCGTCCTGCGTTTGACGCGTACGGCCATCGAAGATTACTTCGGCGGCCCCTCGCATATTTCGTTCTGGGGCGTTTACGGTTGGCTCGATACGCCGCTGAAATTCCGCAACACCCGCGCCACCGAAGCGATCGGCTTCCTGGTGCAAGCGACGACCTGGATCCTGTTCGGTTTGACGCTGCTGCGGATCGAACGAATCGCGTCCCGCCTCTATACCGTGACCCAAGCGGGCCGGGGCAAGGCGGCTCTGCGGATGGCGCTGTCGAACCCCGTCATCAACAGTTACTTCCTCTTCACCGGCCTGATGATCTTCCTCTTCGTCTGGACCTCGAATCGCTTCGGGGCTCAGGGCCGCAACTGGTTTCCGCTGATGCTGCCGATCTTCCTCGTCAGCCTCGATTATGCTCCCCGAGCCCTCACCCTGGCCGGATCGCGGCGCGCCCTGGCGACGTTCGTCGCGCTTGGCTTTCTCTTCTTCGGCATCGTCGGCAATCATTATGCCCGCGAGAGCGTTCGTGCCCGGTACTATTATCCGCCGAACGATCAACCGCTGTTGACGACGCCCGACCTTTCCGAACCGCTCGAAACCCACGAGATGACCTGGGCGAGCAACGCGGGCACGGCGACGGGGCACGATCCCTATGTCATTTTCGCCCTCGATCGGCCGACGTTCGTCTATGCCGTGCGCATTCGCTTCACGTCGACCAACCGCAAGAACGACCCGGCCACCTTCCACGCCTTCTGGAGGAACGGCGAGCAGAATTTCGTCGAGCACGAACGCTCGCTGCGGCACATCGTCCCCTCGGGCCGCGAATGGAGCGCGACGATCTGGATCAACAGCGAGATCAGCCATCTGCGCCTCGATCCCGACGCCCGCCCGTGCGACTTCGAGATTCATGAATTGACGATGCTGCGCGAGTCCGAAGCGACCCGCGACGAACGCGACGCGCGCGACAGCGCCCGCCGCCGTCCGCGCAAACCGAATTAGAGATTCGTCGAGCGACGATTCGCCCCAACTGGCATGGACACGCTTCCGCCGCTTGGGGTAATCTGGGTCAACTTACTCCGCACCGCGCTTGCCATGGAGGGCCGCATGCTGACTTCACTCTCCCGAATCGTTGTCTTTCTCGCTCTGCCATGCGCGGCCCTGTCGGGCATGTTCGTCTCCGCGCAGGCCCCCGATCCGGCCGCCCAGGCGTACGCCTGGATCAAGGACGCCCAGCGCAATTATCAAACCGCCGTCAAGGATTATACCTGCGTCTTTGTCTCTCGGGAAAATCTCAAAGGACGGGCGAATGAAGACCAGTTCATGGCGTTCAAATTCCGCCAGGCTCCGTTCAGCGTGTCGATGAAATGGCTCGGCCCGCAACGGCTCGCCGGCCAGGAAGTCGCCTTCGTTCAGGGCAAAAATCAGAATAAGCTCAAGGTGCAATCGAAGGGCATTCTCGGCGTCGCCGGCTTTGTCGCCGTCGATCCCGAAGATCCACGCGTCCGCGAGCAATCGCGGCACACCATCTACGAAGCGGGCATCGGCAATCTCATCGAGAGCACCGTTCGCAGCTGGGATTTCGACAAACGCAGCGGCAAGGCCGTCACCCGCATCAATGAAGCCGAGTTCGACAAACGGGCTTGCTACCGCATCGAAACCATCCGCACCGAACGTTTGCCGCAATTTTACAGCTATCGCAGCGTCATCTATCTCGAAAAGAATTCGAAGTACCCCATCCGCAACGAGAACTACAACTGGCCCGTGCAGGGTGGCGATCCCAACGGCGAATTGATGGAAATGTTCAGCTACACCGGCCTGCAATTCAACGTCGGACTCGCCGATCGCGATTTCGATCGCTGAGTTCAAAAGCCTGGCGACAATCGAAGCGGCCCGGTTGCATGGATCAGCCGGGCCGCGGTCGCGCGCCCGCCAAACCGATCCATACAGAAACGCCCCCAACAGAAACTGCATCACCCAAGCCGGCCCCTTGGGGGCCGAAGTCGCCGAGGAGGCGGCGTGGACGGTCCGCGCCAACGAGAACAAAATCGATAAAACGCCGAAAGAGGCTTGACTGGTTTCACCATCGACGGCAACAGAGGCGTCACAAATCAGCGTCGGACATGCCGGCATCGCGCGGAGACGGGCTTCATGCGGCCCCCGATCGGGCCCCGCGGGTGGCGTGATCATGTGCGGCGGCGAGCCAAGCCTCGGCGGCCTCGCGGATATTGGCTGTGGCGGCCTCAAGCGTATCGCCTTCGGAATAGCAGCCGGGAAGAG
>JBAXFO010000376.1:0-5351 GCA_037139885.1 Planctomycetota bacterium | reverse complement strand
TGCCGCGGATTTTCTTGGCCGAACGTCAGGACGCATGGGGATAGAGCGGGAACTCAGGGAACTCAGGATATGGCTTGCTGGGCTTGGTTTTGGCGGTAGAATCAACTTTGGACATCGCGGCGCCCCTCGAAAACGTCGTGACATTGCCGGTTGCTGCAATCGCCGGCCTCTCTCGGAGAGGATGACGGTGTCAAAACGGGTGTCAATGAAAAACCGAATCGACGTAAGTCCTTACTGCCCTCGTAGCTCAGTTGGATAGAGCATCGCTTTCCTAAAGCGGTGGTCGCAGGTTCGACTCCTGCCGGGGGCACTTGTCTGACGGGGGATCTCGCCCGGTCCTTACAATCGACGAAGCGCGTCACGTCCCGACGGGATCCTCGTATGCGTTTCCTTCTCCTCGTTCCTCTCCTGGGCGTGCCGGCGAATGCCGCGTTCGCTGCCGATCCGCCGAAGCGGTGGAATTTGTTGATCATTATGGCGGTCGATATGAACGCCGATTCCGGTGGTTGGAACGGCAATAAACTCGGCGCCAAGCCGACCTCGACGCCTTCGTCGTGACGCACGTGAACACGGTCAGCAGCGGGAAGTCGTTCGCGCAGCGATGCATTCGCACGAAAGATCGCGCGTTGATGTTCCATGCCTGGGTGGGCGGAGCAGACAAATTCCGCGTCGAAGCGATGAGCGGTCTGAGTTTCGCGGCAATGAACGGCTCGAAGGATGCGAAGATTCAAGCGCGCGTCGAGCAACTTGTGAAAGGCGAAACGCTGATGCTGTTCGACACCGCGGTCGACCCAGCGGAGCGTAAAAACCTCGCGGCCGACCCACGCTACTCGCAGGATGTGGCGGAGTTAAGCGGGAAACTTTTGGCGCATATGAAGAAGGCCGACGACCCGCAAACGAAGGCATTTGAAGCGGCTTTACGACGTTGATCGATCTTGCGATATTGGGCTTATCTTGCCGGTCTAAGGGACATTCGACCTCCCTGGAACGCCAATCAATTTCATTCGGCCGATTTCAGTTTCTTACTCACCGAGACGGACTCGACCTTGGGATCCGATTCCAGCGAGGCGAGGTCCCCGTGCTGGAAATCCGCCGTGAAGATGAACGGGCTCATCGTCGCGCGCAGGCGAACGCAATCGGGGACATAATCGGCATGCTTGACTTTGATGATGGCTTGAACGACGTCCGAAGCGTGCTGGGCGAGGGGAATCACCGTGGACGCTTCGACTTTGCGGAGTTCGTCGAGGTTGACTTTACGTTTCATAATTATGCCCGCCAAAAGCGCGGCGAGGGGCCGCTGAAGGAACCTTCCTTCAGCGGCGTCGCCATTCCACAACATCATTGTGACTTCGGCCGGGCGGTTTTGGAAGTCTGCTTTGCGTTGCGACGCGGTTTCGGCGCGCTCGCGGCATTCTCCGCGTGCCCGTTGCCGGTCGCGGCACCACTGCCCGCGCCGCCTCCGGCCCCCATGGCCATGACGGCCTGGATGGCTCGGACAGCGGAGACGCGACCGAAGCCATAGCGATCGTTCCACGCGACGCCGCCGGGCGGATTGCGGCGGGCCGAGTCGGTGATGATTTTGATCGTCTGGTCAATGGTCAGGTTGATGCCCTGGGCGGCGGCTTCCTCGAATACCAGAGCGACGATTCCCGTGACGGCCGGCGACGCCATGCTTGTGCCGCTCATGCGTGTCACGCCCGTCAGCGTGAGCGAATTCGCCGCCCACACGTTGTGTCCCGGCGCCGAGATCTCGGGTTTCTGCCGCCCATCGCGAGTCGGGCCGGCGCTCGAAAAATAGGAGATCTGCTTCGTCGCGGAATTCGCATCATAGGAGCCGACGGCGATCGCCTTCTTGCTGCAAGAAATCGAGCCGATGGTGTGGCTGTTGTCGTGGGTGTCGGCGAAAGTCGATTGAAACGAATTGTCGCGTTCGATCCAGGCGTGGAACTTGCCGTCGCTGACGACTTGACCCGTAAGACGAACGACATACTGCCCGCCTGGCAAGCCGTCCATCAAGAAGACGCCGATCATGTTGTCGTGATTGTTGGGATCGTTCAGGCGATTGGCGACCATAGCCGCCAAATCGGAGCCGACGAGAACTTGTTTCGTTTCCCCGGGCCCTGCCGTGGCGAGCAAGGCTCCGTTGGGGGCGAAGAGTTCGACCTTGAATCGGTCCGCGCCGTCGTACCACAATTCCATTTCGATCGGGCGCAGGAGCGTGGCCGCGACGTCCCAAACCAGATCGACGCTGCCTCCCGCGGCCACGACGCCCGCCGAATGAATGCCGTCGTCAAAAGAGTTCGACGCGGCGATCACCACGGCGCGGTTGGGAGCGGCGGTGAGCAGGGCGTCGATGCCTTGCTCGACCAGTGTCGTCCCGTCATGAGGGCCGCCGTTGGTTCCCAGACTGATGTTCACGACGGCGGGACGTGCGCCCGCCTTGGTGAAAATGTACTTGAGCGCTTCCAACAGCGTGACGGAATCGCCGAAGGATGTCCGGATGATCGTTGCGGCGTCGTCTGGATCTTTATCGTGAGTCACGTTCACGAAAATGAGATCCGCCCCGGGAGCGAACCCGAGGACGCCTGTGCCGTTGCCGTTGCCGGCGGCGATATCCATCACATGCGTGCCGTGGGACGTGGCGCCGGGATTGTAGCCAATCGCTCCATAGGGATCGGTCTGGGCGATCGCGAGATTGAGGGAGGCCTCGGAATGCTCGACGCCATAGCCGAAGGGGCTGGCGGGGCTGTTGCCGCCGTTTTGGTCCCAGAGGGACAGCAGTCGCGTTTTGCCGTCGCCTTTGCGGAAGTTTCGATGCACGAAATCGCCGCCGTAATCGATGACGCCGACGACGACGCCGCTGCCGCCTTTGAAATGGCTGCCCGCGGGCATTTGCGCCGGCTGAGCCTGCGCTTCCTCCGTGCTGACGGCGAGCATGCGCCGCAAAGGTTGAGCGGCCTTCAAGCTTTCGATGAACGGCAACTTGCGAATCTTCTCGATCCGCGAAACGGGAATTCTTCCGGTGACGATCGAACCCCCATCCGCCTTACCGATGAGGTTTGCGTCGCGCACTTCGCTGAGACTGAGCCAGGCATCGGGATCGGTCACGCGCGCGATCACGGCGGCTTCGTTTTCCGCCGTCGACGCCGAAGCGATCTTCGTCGCTCCGCTGCGCATGCGTGTGACGAGCGCCTGCAGACGCGGATCCATGTTGGCGTTGGCTGAAGACTTCTCTTCCGCTGCAGCGGACAAGTTGATTGGCGCAGTCACGATTGTATTCCTCGTTGGGGATGTGTGTTTGCCTACCGATTAAACGGTAATGGTCTCGATGATTGCGCAGCGGCTGGCGGAGGGCAAGTGAAAATTCGGAAAAACTTGGATTCGTTTTCGAAGCGCCGCTTGAGAAGGACTGAGTAACTCGTGTGCTGAAAGCGCGGGCGGAGCTCGGCGCCGTTCCGCCGGCCCCCTGCATCAAAGTTTCGCGAATTTCGCAGTCGACAATTGGAATCCGCCTCGATTGCGGATATGCTCAAGCGAATCCGGCGAGTTCTCTCCATTGAAAGCGTGATTTCCATGTCTCGTCAGCGAGGCGTTGCGACCGCAAAGCCCTCGTCGACGCCGTTCGCTCGGGCCGGCTGGAAGCGCAGATTGAAGCCGTGTAGGTGATATTTCTAATTCGGGAGTTACGCGATGCGATCTTTGGGATGGTTTCTCCTCGTATTCGTCTCGGCGGCGCAGGCGGAGGATTGGCCGCAATTTCGGGGGCCGACAGGGCAGGGGATCGCAACGGGTTCCGCGCCCACGGAATGGGGGCCGAAAACGAACATCGCCTGGAAGCAGGCGATACCGGGGGCGGGGTGGTCGTCGCCGGTTGTCGTCAAGGGAAAGGTTTATCTGACCACGAGCGTTTTGGGGGGCGACAAGAAATCCAAGACGCTTTCCCTACGGGCGCTCGCCATCGACGCAGCCTCGGGCAAGATCGTCTGGAATACGGAAGTCTTCCAGCCCACCGCGGAAGCGTTGACGCGGATTCATTCCAAGAACAGCCACGCTAGCCCGACGCCGATCGTCGATGGCGATCGCCTCATCGTTCACTTCGGCCATAACGGCACGGCCGCGCTCGATTTCGACGGCAAAATTCTCTGGAAGAACGACGAGCTGTTTTATTCGCCCGTTCACGGCAACGGCGGAACTCCCGTCATCGTTGGCCCGGCGATCGTGTTTAGCGCCGATGGCAGCGCTGATCCCTTTGTCGCGGCGCTTGATCGCAACACGGGCAAGGCGCTGTGGAAGACGCCGCGCGAGTCGAAGTCGCGTAACAAATTTGCGTTCTCGACGCCGCTGGCCATCGACGTCCAAGGAAAGACTCAGATTGTCAGTCCCGGTCCGGGGCTCGTGGCGGCGTATGAGCCGGTCCAAGGTAAAGAGATTTGGCGGTTCAACTACGGCGAAGGCTATTCCGTCGTGCCCCGGCCGGTTTACGGGCACGGCATGGTCTTCCTCAGCAGCGGCTACGACGAGCCCAAATTTTACGCGATCCGCGTGGACGGTCGCGGCGATGTCACGAAGAGCCATGTCGCCTGGACGCTCCGCAAAGGTTCGCCCCTGACTCCGTCGCCCATCTTGAAAGGCGATGAACTCTATTTGATTTCCGACAATGGCATCGCCACTTGCGTCGACGCCAAGACCGGATCGATTCACTGGCAGGAACGTATCGGCGGAGCGCATTCCGCATCGCCGCTTCTCATCGACGGCAAAATCTACTTTCTCAGCGAAGACGGCGTCGGCACGGTCGTGAAGGCGGAGAAGACCTATGAATTGATCGCCCGCAATGAAATGAACGAGAAAACGCTCGCGTCGTACGCGGTCGCCGATGGCGCTCTTTACTTACGCACCGAGAAAAATCTGTATCGCATTCAGCAAGCCGCGGGGGCGAAGAAGTAATCTCGATCCATGGTCCCTCAATCGAAATCGACCACGTCGCCGCGATTGGGATACGCCACATCGCGAAAGCCTTTCGCCCGCAACATCGCCTCAAGCGCGGCGGCTTGTTCGGGCTCGCCGTGAACCAGTCGCACTTTCCCGACCCGCCCTGCGAGCGGACCGAGAAACTCCTCGAAATCTCCCTGATCGGCATGGCTCGAAAAGCCATTCATGACGACGACTTCGGCGCGGAGCGGCGTCATCTGCCCATGAATGCGGACTTCGGGCCGGCGCTCCACGATGCGGCGGCCGAGCGTTTCCGCCGCCTGAAAGCCGATGATGAGCACGGTATTGCGTTCGTCGGGAAGGCCGGCCTTGAGATGATGCACAATGCGGCCGCTTTCGCACATGCCGCTGGCCGAGATGAT
>JBAXFO010000375.1:0-5358 GCA_037139885.1 Planctomycetota bacterium | reverse complement strand
AGGACGAAACGCGTCGGTGTCGGCCGCGCGGCCGACACCGACGCGTTTCGTCCTTTCGACGCCGTGCGCGCCGAGACGGAGGCTCCGTTCAAGAAACGCGTCTTCCTCTGGCCGCGGCGCAGCGGACCGAAGGGAGATCTGGTCGACGACGAAATGAGCCGCGTGCTGCAAGTGCCCGGGTACAGCAATATTTTCACGCAACCGATCATCAATCGCATCGAGATGCTGTCGACCGGCGTGCGCACCGATATCGGCGTGAAAGTCTTCGGGCCCGATCTCGCCACGATCGATCGCGTGTGCAAAGATGTCGAGGCCGTGCTCAAACCCATTCATGGGGCTCGCGACGTCATCGCCGCGCCCATCATGGGGAAGGGATATCTGGAGATCGAGATCGATCGCGAGAAGGCGGCCCGCTACGGGATCTCCGTCGAAGACATTCAGAACGAAATCGAAGTGGCGCTCGGCGGCCGCGTCGTCACGTATACGGTCGAGAAACGCGAACGCTTTCCCGTCCGCATACGTTACGCCCGGGCGTTCCGCGAAGACGAAGACAACGTCCGCCGGTTGTTGGTGAGCCCCGGATCGATGTCGGCTCCTGGCGGCGCGGCGGCGGCGCCGGCGATGGCGGCGTCGCAGAATCCGCCGACGTCCTCGTCCGTCGGCGATCTTCATCAGACGACGCCCGTTCATGCGGGCCGTGGGCGCCCGTCGATTCCGCTGGGAGCGATGGCCACGGTGCGTGTCGTCGAAGGCCCGGCGATGATCAAGAGCGAAAACGGCCGGCTTATGAATTACGTGACGCTGATGGTGCGCAACCGCGACATCGTCGGCTTCGTCGACGAGGCCCGGACCGCAGTCGCCCAACGCGTCCATCTCCCCGAAGGCGTCCATATCGAATGGAGCGGCGAATTCGAGCATCAGGTGCGGGCCGCGCGAACGTTATTAGTGATCTTCCCGATGGTGCTCATCCTCATCTTCGTGATCTTGTATCTCACGTACAAGGATCTAATGGACGCGGTCCTCATGATGTTGGCGGTGCCCGAGGCGTTGGCGGGAGGGGCGTTCTTTCTTTACTTGTTTCCGAAGATCGTGCATGGCTGGTCGACGCCCCCGGTCGATTTCAGCGTCGCCGTCTGGGTCGGCTTCATCGCCTGCTTCGGAATGGCCACCGAAACCGGCATCATCATGCTCGTCTATCTGCGCGAAGCGCTCGAGAAACGCGGCGGACTCGAAAACATCAAGTCGCTCGAAGAATTGCGGCAAGCCGTCATCGAAGGCGCGGTGCATCGCCTCCGGCCGAAGCTGCTCACCGAAGGCGTGGCCATTATCGCGATCTTCCCCATGGTCTTCGCTTCAGGCGTCGGCGGCGAGATCCTTGCTCCCATGGCTCTGCCCGTGCTCGGGGGATTGCTGATTTCCGATGAAGTCGTCGATGTCTTCTTGCCGGTGCGCTTCTATTGGGTCAGGCGCGGGCGCTGGCTCAAGATTCACGGACAACGAGACTCGGTCTGATCGGGTCGCCGCGCCGACCGCTCATTCAAGGCGATCATTTCGCGGCATAGCGATGCGTCGGCGTGGGTCGGCCGGGCCGGAAGCTCTGCATCGACACCGAGGTCGCCACGGCGTCATAGCGGCGGGCGACCTCGCTTACGACGGCGCTCACGCTTTGGGAAAGCTCTTCCGGATCGATCGCGACGCGGGCGTTGACGATGATGTCGGCTTCCGGCGTCGTCGCATGCGATGGCAGGGAAAGCTCTGGTTTGCCGAGGTTATTCACGAGATTCGCCACGCCGAAGAAGCCCTCCCAAAGACCAATGACTTTCAAGTGCGCCGCTTCGGCGCCGGCCTGCTGAATCGATTTTTGCAAGCCCGCGACGACATCGAACAGGAAAGCGTCGAGCGCGAGCGGTCGCTCCGCTTTGAGACGCAGCGTGGAGTTCAGCCAACCGAGCTCCGCCTCCCCCTCGGCGTAGACATCGTAATCGATGTCGAGAATTTTCTGACCGAAGTTGCCTTGCTGTTCCAGAAGATGCTCGAAGCCATCGAAACCTTGCCCCGTTTTCGCCGAGACGCGGAGCACGGGCGTGGCGGGATAATTTGCGCCCAGCAGACGAACGAGTTCATCCGCCTGTTCGGGGGGGAGTTCATCGATGCGATTGATGAGAATCGCGTCGGCTTCTTCGAGCTGTTTGCGGAAGATGTACGCGGCCTTGGCGGAAAAGCCGGCTCCCCCCTCGTTGCGCAAAATCTTCAGCCCATGGCTCGGCTTGAACAGCACGGCATACGGAGCGACCGAAAAGCGGGCTTTGTAGAGATCTTTGATGGGCTGGATGACGGTCGCCACCAAATCCGTGCAGCTCCCGACGGGTTCCGCCAAAATGACATCCGGTTGCCGATCGGTTTCGAGTTTGCTCACCTTGTCGAGCAGATCGTCGAACTTGCAGCAAAAGCAAGCTCCGGCGACTTCCTCGACGGAGAAGCCCTGGCTCCGCAGGGTGTGCGTATCGACGAGATCCTGGGCCTGATCGTTCGTGACCAGGCCGACGTTTTTGCCCTGGCTCATGTAATGGCGGGCGAGGCGGCCGAGCGTTGTCGTTTTGCCGGCTCCCAGAAAGCCGCCGACCATGATGAAGCGAATGGACGACATCGGAGGATTCCTTTACTTCGCGAGGGATCGTTCGTCTTGAAAGGGATTCGTCACCGGTTGATCGGCCTCGTAGCGATGCATCGTCATCCAGCTCAACGGGTGCATGCCAGGGTTGGCCGGGTCGGGTTCGGGGTAGGGGACGCCATCCGCCTCGGCGTAGATCGTGCGGACGACGGCGACTTTGTTTTTGGCCGGCGGATCGAGATCGTAACCGCTGCCGCGGGTTTGCAAAAACCACGTGCGATCGCGGAAACCGCTCACAAGCCGCTTCTTGGCGGCGGCGGTGAGCTCGTCTTTACGCGCGTCGCTGAGAGCTTCGTTTTTCCGGATGCGGGCGATCATTTGCTGCGTTTCGGAAACGTCGTAACAGACCCAGCCGTGACCGGGGAGAAAGACTTCGAGCTTGCAATGCGAGGGGGAGTTCTTGGGATACGGATTGATGCCATAAACGATGCGCGACGGATAGCCGAGCGAGCGGCCGAACGACGTACACAAGCCGTGATAGTCGCTGCAATGGCCGCCGCGTTTCTCCAGGGCGTGAACGGCGCTGCCTTGCAAGGAACAGTCCTTGTGCGAATAGGCGAGGTTCGCGTTGACCCAGTCAAAGATACGGGCGAAGTCACGGGTCGGCGACTTCGGCTGGGGAACGATATCGGCCGCGACTTTCTTAAAACGCTCGTCGACGGGGACGAGTTCCTCGCTCCGCAGATAGGGGGAGAACGACGCCGGCCAACTCGCGACGGGAGCGACTTTGTCGGGATCGAGATTCCAGTGAACATCGTGCGTTTTGATCGTGAACTGGTGGCGCACCATCTGGGCGCCATGCGGTTCGTGAAACTCGAAATAGGCGAACTCATTGCCGTAAAGTCTCTCGCGGCCCCGCTTCGGTTCGACGTTCAGCGGAAAGCTCGACAATAGGCTCGCGCTCACGGTCTGGATCGAATCGCTCGGCGGAATGGGCAGCCAGATCTTGAGCGTCTTGCATTTGTAAGGCGGGGTGACGATGGCGGCGAAATCCACCTTGTAAGTAACCGGACTGGAACGCACGCCCTGATAGGGCGCCGTGGGGTCGAGGGGAATGTCGCCGGCCATGGCGAGAGCCGTCAAGCCCAGGAATGCCGTCAACGCGAGAGTGGGTTTCGTATGAATCATCGGGAGTTCTCAAACCATGTTGGGGGCGACGAGAAGGGCCGTGATGGCCGCCGCGAAATTCGCGGGAGGCGAAGGCTGAAAGTTTCCAAGTTAATTGTCGTCTTTTGCCGGATTCGAGAGACGGATCTTATTTCCCAGTTCGATGCGGCAGCAACCGAGGTCGAGCGTGTCCATGCCTTTGAGAAATTCCGGAGCGAGCGAATAGAAGACGTACTTGCCTTGTTTGTCGTCGTGCACCAATTTCGCCTCGCGGAGGACTCTGAGGTGGTGGGAAACGTTGGCGATTTCAGCTGCCAGCAGGGCGGTGATCTCGGAGACGTTTTTCGGGCCTGTCTGCAAGCACTGCACGATGCGCAGCCGATCGGGATCGCCGAGAGCCTTGAGATAGCGGGCACAGACATCGGATTGGAGATTGTCGCGCACCGGGAGACCTCATGGCCGTAGAGTCGTGCCTCACGCGTTACCGCCGGCGCGCGAAACCTTGCGCTCGAGCCGACGCCCTTATTCTAGCGAGTCGCGGTCGGCGTCGGGGAGTCGGCGGCGGCTTTGGCTTGCAAGACTCCGGGAGCGGCCGTCTTGGAATGGTCGTGACCGCGATAGGCTCCGAAGTCGTTGAACCAGTATCGTTTCGCGAACCAGTACATCCAGTTCTTTTCGGGGATCTCGTTGCCGGGGTTGTATTGCGACGTCCGCACCTCCATGGCTTCGAGTTCCGCCAGGGCGGTGCCGCGAACGGTGGCGTCGGGGGCGTGGTGCTTCTCGACCAGCTTCTTAAGCAGGTCGGGGCGTTCGAGGACAATGCAGCCGCGCGTGGTTGTCTGGGCAAGGGTGCGGAAGTCCCTAAGAAATTCCGATTGCAGAAACCTGTCGCGCAAGGGGCGCGAATCGGCTTCGGTCGGATGGATCGATTCCTTGGCGAACTGCACGATGGGGCAGGGTTCGATGCCGCCCCACGGATTGATGTGATGCGTGATTCCCGTGGCCGCGGGGCAGAGGGCCTGGCCTTCGCCGTCGAAATACGCGTCGACGATGATGATCGGTTTCTTGACCCGCATCTCGACGACGAATTTGCGGGCCGCGTATTGTTGCTCGGGCGTCAGGCAGAGCTCCGGACTGGCGTCGGGCCCCATGGGACGGTAAACGTGGAACCACGTATACATCACGCCCATTTCGATGAGCCGATCAACCCAGACTTCCTTGAGGAGATCGTCGAAATTGGTTCGGCACAGGCTCGTGCAGACTCCGGTGAAGACTTTGTTTTTGAGGCAGTTCTTGATCCCCTCCATCGATTTGCTGAGCACGCCGGGCCGGCCGCGGCGTTCGTCGCTGACGATCTCCGAGCCCTCGATGCTGATGAGCGGCGTCACGTTGCCCAGCCGGCGCAGGCGGGCCGCGACTTCGTCCGTAATGAAATGCCCGTTGGTGAATACTTGAAAATAGCAATCGGGGTGGGCTTCGAGAATATCGAGTAACTGCGGATGCATGAACGGTTCGCCGCCGACGATGCCGAAGAAGACATTGCCCATTTCCTGAGCTTCGCGAATCAAGCGGTGCATGGC
>JBAXFO010000374.1:0-5362 GCA_037139885.1 Planctomycetota bacterium | reverse complement strand
AGATGGAGACGCCATGCGTTTCCAGCCAGCGGCCCGCGAGATCGATCATCGCTTGCCGAGCCGTCGCGGGAGATTCGGCTCCCGTCGCGTTTTTCACCGGTTCGAATTCGTCGGCCCGCGTCGTCGTCGACACCGACCAACGTTCCGCACGCGGTAAAATATCGAAGATGAAGCGTTCGAACTTGAGAGCGTTTTCCTTTTCCGGCTGCACCGTCGCGCCCGCGTCGTTCATGTACGGAACTTTTTTGCGAGCGAGATGCCAGGGCATGGCGTCGGCGTCGGCGGTCATGCGGCCGAGGAAATCGACGTCGAAGAGATGAATCGCCGGGTTGCCCGCCCAGAACGTCGGCCGGCCCTGGTCATCGGTGGCGCTCGCCAGCGATTCGGGCAGATCGGAATATTCGATGATGCCGCAGCGGCCGTTGATGAGGCTCAAGTTGCCGAGCTTTTCGGTGGGGAATTGTTTGATGACCACCTTCGACGAAACCTCGATCTTTCCTTCGAGATGCCGGCCCAGGAAGGCGACATCCGCGAGATTCACGATGGGATTGTCGACCTGGAAATACGAGATCGTTTCGATGCCTTGCTCGTCGAGCCGCTGGAGGAGACCTTCGTCGGCGAGACCGGTGATGGTTCCGCCATGGCCGTTGGGGCCGAGGAAAATCGCGCTCTTGGATTCCATGAGGAGTCGGCCGGTCGCGAGATCCAGGGCCGGCATCGCGCCTTGTCGGAAGAAGATGACCGCTTCGGGTTCGAGACCGAAATTGCGGTTCTCGGCGAAGAACGCCACGGTTTCGTCATGCGTGACGGAGCTGGTCATGACGAGCAGCGGCATGCGTTGCCCCGAGCGGCGCGAGAGCGCGAGCACTTTCTCCGCATGAATCTGAAACAGCGTTTTTCCCGAGACGGGCCCGATGGCGAACATCCCCTTGGGATGATCGAAACCGAGCCGGCTGCCCTGCCCTCCCGCAACGACAAGAAACGCCACTTCGCCGCGGCGAAACCCATGGTCGCCGAGCTCGCGCCAACGCGGCTGGAGCGAGAGATCATCGCCGGGCCGGGGCAGCGGCGCGAGGGCTTCCAGCGGCGGCAGCGAAATGCGTTCGTCGCGGCGCTTGTACAACTCGGTCAACTCGCGCAGGTTCAGACTCTCAAGCTGCGCGACCAAAACCGTGCGCTGGGCCGGCGTCAGGTCGTTCCACCAGGCGAGCGTTTTTTCTTGGCCTTGCTCGCGGAGCGAGCGCAAGAGCGTGGGGGGCGGTTGATCCATGAGAAGGCCTCGTTCCTCGCGAGTCAGAAGTCGAAGCGCAAGCCATCGTACGCCAATTCGACGTTGGGCGGAAGCAGGCGATTGGTTTCGGCATGATCGAGATCGTGCGACATGTGCGTCAAATAGGCCTTCTTGGCGCCGACCCGGCTGATGACGTCGAGCGCCTCTTCGAGCGAGAAATGCCCCGGATGCGAACGAAGGCGGAGAGCGTCGAGAATGAGCACGTCGAGATCTTCCAGCAGCGGCCAACTCTCGCGCGGGATCTTGTTCACATCGGTGCAATACGCAACATTACCGATTCGGAAGCCGAGCACGTTGAAGTGGGCGTGAATCAGCGGAATCGGCGTGATCGTTTCGCCGAGCACGGTGAACGGCGCTTCATCGATCGTGCGGAACGAAAGCTGCGGCACGAACCCCGAAGGAGCCACTTCCGTAAACGCATACGAGAACGATTGCCGAAGCTTGCGTTCGACCTCGGTCGTGCAGTAGAGCGGCACCGGACCGCCGAGCCGATGCGGAATGGGGCGAAGGTCGTCGAGTCCGAAAACGTGATCGGCGTGAAAGTGCGTGAAGAGCGTGGCGTGCACGATGCCGACTTTCGCCCGCAGCAGCTGGAGCCGCAGCTCGGGCGAGGTGTCGATCAGGATATTCCCCTGGGGCACCCGCAAGAGAACCGAACAGCGGTAGCGTTGGTTACGCGGATCGATCGACGTGCAGACGGCGCATTCGCAGCCGATCATCGGAACCCCCACGGAGGTTCCGGTGCCCAGAAATTCGAAGACGCGGTCGGCCATGCGTGGTTCCGTGGACGAACGGCGGTCGACGCCGCCACACGATCACCTTATCGGACCGCGCCGCTGGCAACCAGCGGTTACTTCGGAGTCGGCCAGACGACGCGGCCCGGCGCAGCGGTGCGAATGCTGTAGAGCGTGCCGCCGCCGGTGATGAAGAGGGTTCGCAGATCGTCGCCGCCGAACGCGCAGTTCGTCACTTCATCGGTGGGCACGGGGAGGAACTCGAGCAACTTGCCTTCGGGGCTCAAGACATAAATGCCCCCTTTGACATCGGTCGCCGGTTCGAACGGCGGATTCGGACGGTTGAGACCCCCCGCGACATAAAGTCGACCGCTCTGATCTTGCTTCAAGCCATCGGGACCGCGTCCCTGACCCCAATCGTAGATTTTCTTTTTCGTGGCGACATCCACCGCGCCATTTGCGCCGAGATCGAAGCGATACAAAGCCCGGGCGCCCCCCTTCGCGTCGTTATGGTTATCGGCGACATACAAAAAGCGATCGTCCGGCGAGACGAGAATACCGTTGGGCCGTTCCAGTTCGCGGCCAAGCACGCGCGTGACTGTGTTGTCCGCATCGATGCGATAAACGCCTTCGACCGTCTTCCCTTCCGCATCGCGAATCTCCATGGTGTCGCGCGGGCCGTAACGTGGATCGGTGAAATAGATGCGGCCCTTCGAGTCGATCGTTAAATCGTTGGGCGTGTTGTACCGTTGGCCTTGATAGTCTTTTGTCAGAATGGTCACCGTGCCGTCGAGCTCCGTGCGGGAGATGCGGCGCGGCTCGGATTCGCAAGCGACCAACCTCCCCTTGGCGTCGAAGAGTAGGCCGTTCGTGCCGGCTTTTTCGCGAAAGACGCTGGACATGCCGTCGCGATCAAGCCGCATGATGTGGCCATTGCCGCTCATCAAGACGCCGAGCTTGGGATGCCATGCCGGACCCTCGCCGCCGGCCCCCTTCGCGGTTTCGACTTTCAGCTTGGCGCCCGGAGCGAAGACCGGTTCCTCGCCATGAAGGAGACCGGTCGCCAGCAACAATCCCAGCAGAGCGAAACGCATGGTGAACCGTCCGAAAAAGGAAGAGAAATCGCCAACGGATCGATCAATGGTGCGCCTTCGAGCCGAACCAAAAGCGTTGGAAGTAGCGGCCCGGTTTGACGAGGTCGGCCGGGCTGCTGGTCTTGCCGAAGTTCTTGGTCCACGTGTTGCCGGCGCCGCCGGTCGTCAGATCGTTGGCGTCGAAAACGCTATTGCCGAAGAGCTGATTCCGCGTCACCGTGTTGCCCGTCGACTGAGCGTCGATCGAGATGCCGAAGCCTTTATTGCCGAGGCTGAGGTTGCCTTCGATGCGGTTATTCTGCGAATTCGAGAGAGCGATGCCGCCCATCGAATTGTCGTCGACGCCGTTCTTGATGGCCACGTTGCCGGAGATGACAGCGCCCGTCGTATCGAGCACGAGGATGGCGCCGTAGGTGTTGCCGGTCAGAAAGTTGTTCGAAACGACGGTTCCGGTGTTGGAGCTGGTGAGATAAACGCCAGCGTCATTTCTCGAGATGTCGTTTTCGGAGATCGTCAATTTCCCCGGTTGATTGATGACGATGCCGCTGCCTGCGCCGCCGCCGCCGGGAGAATAGCTGTTTCCGGTGATCGAGTTATAGCGGATTTTCGCGCTGGCTCCGAGGTCGATCTGAATGCCGTTTTGCGCGATGATGGCGTTTGGTCCAATGCCTTGAATGCGATTGTCTTCGATGGAGGCGCTCGAGCCCGCGCCGCTCACCTGGATGCCGTTCTTTTGATAGCGGTCAATGACATTGCCGACGATGATGGCCGACCCGAACGAAGGATCCGTCGCGCTGGCGCCCACCTGGATGGCGACGCCACGCTGATTCCCGGCCAGAGGACTGTCCGAGATCAACGAGATATGGTTTTCGGCGATGCGGGCCGAACCGCCGCCATGCACATAGATGCCGTAGGTCTCCCCGGTCACGACCGAAAACGGCCCCTGAATCGTGAGATGGGAAATCGACACGTTCTGGGCGCCGATCACCTCCACGATGGCTCCCGAAGCGATCGCCGCGTCAGGCGCCTGAATGGTCGCTTTGCCGCGGAAGCCCTCGATTTTAAGATTGTCGCGGCTATGGCCGACCTCGTTCGCGATGACGATGTTCTCTTGGTGCAATCCCGAGACGCGAATCGTGTCGCCCGCTTTCGCGATGTCGATGGCGGCCTGAATCGAATCGGAAGGGCCGACGGTCAAGACGGCGGGGGCGAAACGCGATTCGAACTCCTCGAACATCAGCGATGATTTTGGCCGCGGTCGCGCCTGCGACGCTTTTTTCTGTTGGAAGCCCAGCCAGCGAACCAAGGGAGAGAGTTTCATGCAACGATCCTTCGAGAAATGGATGTGCCCATGAAGCTGTGTGGGAACGCCCTGACGAATTGGGAGATCGTGTTCCCGCAGTCTGAGAGACAGGCGTATTAAAACGTGATGGTATCTCTTTGTCAAATGATTTTCTAGAGCCTTGCGAATATTCAACTTGCGGACAATTCTGCATGACGAAATTGTCAGGAAGGGGCGTCGAGCAAACGTTGGAAAAGCACCGCGTTAAAGCGCCCGCGCATGCGCACGCGTCCGTTCACTTCGATGACGGGAACGCACGTGTCGAATTGGGCGACGAGGTCCGGATCGGCGTCGACATCCTTCGCGGCAAGATGAAATTGATGCTTTGTTTGGAGGCGTTCGAGAGCCTCCCAGGCGTCGTCGCAGAGATGGCAACCTCGACGCGTGTAGACGATCACATGGAGATCGTTCCGCTTCCGACCGAAAAGCCAGCCTAGAATAGTCATGTCAACTCCGCTTGCCGTGGGACATCGGCCGTAGTCGGCCGCGCGGCTTTTGCTATCCTAAGAAGATCGCTCCATGCAACGAGGCGCTTGCCTGGCAGGTCGCGATCAGGACGAAAGGATTTTCCATGCCCCCGCCGCGCGAGCCCGGCTCTCCCCGTCAACGCAAACGCCCCGAGACAATGCCGGGCGGCTGGATCTGGATCGTGGTCTTGCTTTCCTTCTTTATTGTCATCGTCACCGTCTTTGGCGTGTCGCATGGCAATCAAGTCAACTTCGGCCAGTTCATGGACCTCGTCGAAGCCGACAAATTCGAACGCGTCAGCATTCGCGGCGAAGATCGCGTCGTCGGCAAAGTGAAGAAAGAAGCCGAACTTCCCGAAGACGTTCGCGGCAAAGCCAAGGGGGGCTCGCTGGAAGCGACCATTCCCCCTTTCGAGAAGAATAAGGTCTACGAG
>JBAXFO010000373.1:0-5364 GCA_037139885.1 Planctomycetota bacterium | reverse complement strand
GTTCAACGCCTGGCAGGAACGAATTCATCCCGATGATCGGGAGCAATATCGGCTCGATCAGGCCAACTTTGCGGCTCGGCTCGACATGCTGCGATCGGTGTATCGCGTGCGCGCGGACAAAGGAGCCTATCGCCGCGTCGCCGAGGAGGCCGTCTATCTCGACGCCCAAAAGGTAGTCGGCACGATTCGGCTGGTAACCGCCCCGCGCTTGCATCAAGCGACAGAACTCGAATTAGTCCGCTTCTTCGAGCTCTCGCTCGATCTCTTCTGCATCGCCAACCTCGACGGCTATTTCGTGCGCGTGAACTCGAATTTTTCCCGCGTCCTCGGTTACGAGGAAGAAGAGCTGCTCACCCGGCCGTTTCTCGATTTCGTCCATCCCGACGATCGGCCCGCCACCATCGCGGTCATGTCGAATTTGTCGTCCGGTCAACCGGTCGTGCAATTTCGCAATCGCTACCTCGACGTTTATCACGAGTACCACTGGCTGGAATGGACCGCTCGATCCGTCCCCACCGAGGGCATCATTTACGCCGTGGCCCGCGATGTGACGGAGGCGCCGCTCGCCGAGGCGCAGCGTATCGCCCGAGTCGGCAGCTGGGAGTGGCGCATCGGCAGCGACCAAATCTGGTGGTCGGACGAATACTACCGCATTCTGGGGCTCGTCCCGGATCAAACCGCGTCCCCCGCTGCGTTTTTCGCTCGCGCCCACGTCGACGATCACGAAGCCATCCGACGTTGGACGGCCGCGTCCATCGAAGGCGAGATCCCGCAGAATTTCTCCTTTCGCATTATCCGGCCCGATGGCGTCGAACGCGTTCTTTGGACGGAAGCGAGACTGGAACGAGACGCCAACGGCAAGCCCTTTCGCTTGCTGGGCACCTGTCAAGACATCACCGAACGCCGCCGTGCCTTGGAGGAGAAACAGCTCCTCGAACGAAAGCTCCAGGAGGCGCAAAAACTCGAAAGTCTCGGCGTCCTCGCCGGCGGCATCGCGCACGACTTCAACAATCTCTTGTCCGCCATTCTCGGCAACGCCAGCCTCATCGGACACAAACTTCCCGGCGACTCGCCGCTGCGACCGTGCTTGAACAACATCCTGCAAGCGTCCGACCGGGCGGCCGCCCTGTGCCGACAGATGCTCGCGTATTCGGGGCGTGGCCGCTTCGTGCTCGCCAATGTCGATCTCAATAATACGATCGTTGAAATGGTCGGTTTGCTCAAAATGTCGGTCGGCAAAAAGGCCGTCGTGCAACTCGATCTCGCGCAAAATCTTCCCACGATTTTGGCCGACGCCTCGCAAATCGGGCAGGTCATCATGAATCTGGTGATCAACGCTTCCGAGGCCATCGGCGATCGCCATGGCGTGATCCGCGTCGTCACGAGCCTGTGTAACGTCGATCACCGCATGCTCGGCAAGTTCACCTCGGCTCACGATTTGGCCGAAGGATCGTACATCCTTTTCGAAGTCGCCGATACCGGTTGCGGCATGGACGAAGAAACGCGCCGCAAAATCTTCGAGCCCTTCTTCACCACCAAATTTACGGGCCGCGGCCTCGGGCTGGCGGCGGTCCTCGGCATCGTTCGCGGCCATCAGGGCGCGCTCCAAGTTGAAAGCGTCGTCGGCCGGGGGACAACGTTTCGACTCTTGTTGCGCGCCAGCGGCGGCGTCGCGGAAATCGCCCAACGACCGTCCGCGGCAAGTGAGCGTTGGCAGGGCGAAGGCACCGTCCTTATCGCCGACGACGACCGCCTCGTATGCGAAACCGCCGCTCTCATGCTCCGCTCGCTCGGCTTTCGCGTGGTCGAAGCTCCCGACGGCGAAGAGGCCCTGGCCCGGTTTCGCGAAGCCCCCGGTAGTTTCTGTCTCGTCTTGCTCGACCTGACCATGCCCAAGCTCGACGGCGAAGAAGTCTTCCGCACCTTGCAAGCGCTGCGACCGCAACTCCCCGTCGTGCTCATGAGCGGCTACAGCGAAATGGAAGCCACCGGGCGCTTCGCCGGCTCCGGGTTGGCCGGTTTTTTGGCGAAGCCGTTCAAGTTCAATGACCTCGTCGCCAGCGTGCGCACCGCTCTCGACTTGACGCGAGCGGCCAAGCCGCGGCCCTTCGGCAACGTCGAGTAACACCCCGCGAATTGGTGAATCGGATGGAACTCAACGAACAATCTCTCACCCCCGGCGATTGGATCGAGGCTTATCGACAAGACATCAAGCTGCTCGGCGACGCGGTCGCCGGAATGTCGCTCGAGCAACTTCGGGCCCGTCCGATTCCCGGCAAATGGAGCACGATCGAAGTCGTGAGCCACATCGCGGATTCGGAAGTCTTTTTCACGGACCGAATCGAACGGACGCTCGCGATGGAGCGGCCGTTGCTCATCAGCGTCGACGAACGGCCGTATCCGGAGCGTCTGAACTATCAATCGTTCGACCTGGGGGAGCAACTCGACCTTTTCGCAGCGCTACGTCGTCATGCGGGACGCATCTTGCGGATGCAACCCCCGGAGGCGTGGGAACGAACCGCCGTCCATAGCGAAATCGGCCTGGTCACTGTTCGGCAGCTGGTCGCCAAGGCGGTGCGCCACACGCGCCATCACCTGAGATTTATTGCCGAGAAACGCGTCGCCTTGAACGTGTCGCCGCGCCCCGACGACATCTCCTAACTCGTTGAGGGCGTTGCGGTTTCAGGCTTGAGATTGACAATTCATGCATCGCCGACAAAAAATTGCGCATCATGGGCCCCAAAGGGACGAACACCACGACGGGGAGCGCTTATTCCGTGCAGGGAACGACCGAGGGAGGCCTGGGCAACGATGGCGTTTTCCAGCGCGATCGCGATGTCCGCATGAAAGACATCCGCGACGGCTCCTCCAATACGCTCGCCATCGGCGAATCGTCGTGGTTCGACGCGACCGTCGGCACACGCTATCGTTCCTGGATTCGCGGCTGCGATACGACGCCGGTTTGCTCCGGCTGCCGAAACATCGCCGTCGCCATCAACGTGCCCGGCTGGAGTATTTCAGATCAAAGACGGCAAGTTCGATACCCGCGATCAGGGCCGCAGCGCATGCCAGGGTCCAGCGATCATCGCCATTCAGGGTTACGATGGCGTTTTGAAGGGCCGGGAAAACGTTCTCGGCAGCGCCCTGTTCACGAACTTCACGCAGAAAGTTGAACTATCGGGAAGCGAGCCCGTTCTCCGTATCGACGTTAAGAAAGAAAAATAGCGTCGGCAATCGCAATGTCCTTCGTCAGAGCGTGGGAGTTATGGTAGTCTAAGAGCGAGTCGGCTTCTCCCGTCGGTTATCTGGTAAAGCGCGATCGCCATGCCGCAAATCATTCGCTGCCCGCACTGCCAGAAGCCGATGCAGCTTCCCGACAATGCGCTCGGCAAGAAGGTCGCCTGCCCCATGTGCAAGCAGCCGTTCATGACGGCCGCGGCGCCAACCCCCTCGCCTCCTCCTCCCACAACCACGGTTAACGGCAACGGCGCCAGTTCCGCGACGAATCTCGCCCCGCCCGCGAATCCGCAGCTCTGCCCCTCATGCGGCGCCAAGTTGCTCGAAGGCGCTGTCGCCTGCATGGATTGCGGTTACCTTCTGAAATCCGACACGTCGACAGAGACGGAAGGCGCTCCCAATCTTTGCGCCAACCCGGCGTGCGGCGTGGCCAATCCCCCCGGCGAGCGTTACTGCCAGCGTTGCAACAGTCCCCTGCCCATTGCCGGCGGCACCCTCATTCACGGCCGCTATCGCCTCGACAAGCTTCTCAAAATGGGCGGCTTCGGGGCGGTTTACATGGCCACCGATACGAAAGTCGACAACCGCGCCGTGGCCATCAAAGACATGATCGGCAACGACCCCCAAGAGTTCGCCGTCCGTCTGAACTTCTTTCGCCGCGAGGCCGAGATTTTGCGCGTGCTCGATTCCGTGTCGATCGTGCCGCGGTTTTACGAGTTCATCAATCAGGGACAGACCGCTCACTTGGTCATGGAGTTCATTCGCGGCAAAGATCTCCTCGATTTGATGGAGGCCAACTGCAACAAGCCCTTTCCGCTTCCCTTGGTCATCGAATGGGCCAAGAGTATTTGCGATGTCCTCACGACGATGCATTCGCAGCAGCCGCCCATCATTCACCGCGACCTGAAACCCGACAACATCATGCTGCTCGAGGATCAGCGCTCCATCAAGATGATCGATTTCGGCACCGCCCGCGACCTGGGCCGCACCGCCAAGGAACGCAGCGCCGGCAAGACACGCGTTTATACCGAGGGCTACGCTCCGCCCGAACAAATCGTCGGCAAACCGGAAGCCCGCAGCGATCTCTTCGCCCTGGCGGCCACGCTCTATCACCTCGCGGCCGGCAAAGCTCCCGAAGGCTTCTACAGCGCCAAGGAAATCGAAACGCAACTGGCCGACCCGAACGGCCCCTGGCCCAAGCCCGACCGCTGGTTTTTCGAATTGCTGAAAATCAATCTCGCGGAAGATCTGAATGATCGGTATTTTAGCGCACGGGAGTTCAAGGCCGATCTTTTGAAACGGCAGGTGACGCGCGATGTCGCATGCGGGAAGTGCGGCGCCTCGAACAAGGCACGCACCCCCTATTGCATCAAATGCGCCGAACCGCTCACGGATGCGGCCGCCCCCTGCAACATGTGCGGCAAGAACAACCACATGGGGGCGAGGTTTTGCATTCATTGCGGCAATCGCCTGCGCTGACAAGTCGCGTGAACTTCCGAAAACGTCGCCTGCCTCGCCACCGACTCGACAATGAGTCACCGAGAACTCGACATGGCCGAAACGCCGCAACCGAAACAAGGCAGCCTCTGGGCCCGAATCATGGGCGTAGCGGACGACCCCGCGCCGCCGGCCCTTCCCGGGGCCATCGTGCCGAGCGACGATCCCGACGACGCCGTCAGCTTCGACAGCCCCGCCGACGCGGACGACCCCAGTCCGACGATCAAGTTGGCGAACGTCATGCCGCCGATCCCCGAGTTCGCGAAGAATCCTCTCGAACCCGAATTGGTCGCCCTGCCGGCAGCACGCCGGATTCCGATGGCGACGCCCATCGCGCGACCCGTCGAAGCGAACGCTATGCACGCGGCTCCGATCACCGCGGTCCCGATCGTTTCCGCGCCCTGTCCCAGTTGCGGCACGCCGCGAAAGCCCGGGCATCTGTTCTGCGACGATTGCGGTTACCATTTCTCCCCCGCCGCCACGATCCCCTTGGCCACACCGATCGCCGTTGCGGCGGCGGATGCAGTCCCGGCCGCTGCCGTTGCGTCAATCCGCCTCAAGGATCGCTATCTGCTTGGCGCGGTCATCGGCGAAAAGCTTGGAGTGAAGCGCTATCGCGCCCTTGATGTG
>JBAXFO010000372.1:0-5366 GCA_037139885.1 Planctomycetota bacterium | reverse complement strand
TGCACCGAATCGAACATCACAAACGACAGCGGCCCAAAGATCAGGATCGGCAGCCAGGCGGCGATGACGGGGGCGACATGGTCGCGGTCGCCGAGGAATTTGCAGGCGAAGCCAGTGAGGAAGAAGATCGAGCACAGGATCAAGCACATGCCGGTGCTGATGAACACGTTGCGGTTTTGGTCGCGGAGAATGATCGACAGGCCCATGAACACGAGCAACATGCCGAGGAAGGGCCGGGTGATGCGCGAGTGGAACAAGACGGCGACTGTCGAGAGTTTGTTGTGGTCGATGCGGGCCATTTCGTAGAGCAGGCCAGGCGTCGAGACGAATTGCTGCCAGTTCTTCGCGCGGGTGGCGGTGCGGAAGTCGATCTCGTAAGTGCGCAGGAAGTATTTGCCGGGAACGGGATTCTCGAGCAGGCCGTCTTTGCGGCTCCAGCCCGGCAGCGTCGCGGGAGTGACGCCGAAGAGTTCCCAGCCGGCATGTTCGCGGCCATGAAGGCCGGCCGGGCGATATTTCGCCTCTTTCGCCTGGAGCGGCGGCAGACCCTCGAACTCTTGCTTATTGGGAAACACCACGGTGAAATCTTTGACGGTGAAGTCTTTCGTATAGCCGCGCGTGCCGGAGATGTGGATGCCGTTCGATTCGTAGCCCCCCTTCACGTCCATTTCTTTCTCGCCCTTGGCGTCGCCCCGATATTCGACGAGATACGGATCGATTTGCGGCAACACCAATTCCTGATTGAGAGCGGCGAGCGTGACCATGCCGCAGGCGGCGATCAAGACCGGAAGAACGATCCGCCGCGTCGACACCCCGGCCGAGAGGAGCGGCAGAATTTCGTTGTTGCGCTGCATCCAGGCGATGGTGAACATGGCCGCCATCAAGACGATCGCCTCGGAAAGCCGATCGAAAATCAGCGTCGCCTTCGAGGCGTAGTACGTGCCCACGAACACCAAGAAGGCCTGTAAGCCTCGTTGGCCGTCCTGAAAGTTGTCGAGATTCATGAAGAGATCGACGATGATGAACAGCCCCATCAAACTCGTCAGACAGACGACGTACGATTTGACGTAACTGAAGATCAACTGCCGATCGAGAATCTTGATCATGGTGGCGGTCTACATTAAGTTCGCATTCGGCCCAACGCGGATTGACGAGAGGCGTTACTTGTCCGAGACCCGCGACGTCAGTCGGCCCGTCGCCGACTTCGCACGCGGTTCATACTGGATCACATACTGCCGAATGTATTCGTTCGGCGCATAGCTCGCGGTGCGGCCGAAGCCGTGAGCGCGCAGCTCTTGCAGAGCCTCATAAGCCGACCAGCCGTGATACTGCATGCGGTAGAGCGCGACCAAAACCCCGGTGCGGTGCAATCCCGCCCGGCAATGCAGCAAGATCGGATAGTTCGCGGGATCGTCGACCACTTTCAAGAACTGGGCGACCGACTCCGGTTCGGCCGGGGGCGTCGACGTCGGCGGCAGGAGATCGACCATGATGAATTCGTATTTCACCCCCAACCGCTTGCAGAGCGCCGATTCCTTCTCGCTTGTCCGCGCGTAGGGCGTAAGCGGCACATCGGGATCGGGAGCCTCTTCTTGCAGATTGACGATGGTGCGGATGCCGTACTTTTTGATCGCTTCTTCGAAACCCTCGGCGGTCAAAGCGCCGCTGCGATAGAGTTTGCCGTCGTCGACGACGCGGAGCCGTTTGTACGTGGAGTAATGCCAGCGGTAGTAATAGAAGGGGGTCAGCGTCATGAAGAGGGCCAGGCTGACGCCGAAAATCCAGGGAATGTACGATCGCTGCGGCACGCGGGCCTCCTTGCCGGTCCGTGGGTCAAGTTCGTCGCAAGGTCGCGGACGATGGGGGGATGATGCCGACTTCGCCGAAATTCCGCAAGGGGAACCGCGCCGGGCCAGCGCCTTCGCTCGAAAGGTCGCCTCCCGTTTGAGAATTCACGCAGTTCCACACCGGACTTGACCCCATTTTTCAAGACATGTATTGTCCATAAACGACGCGATCGCGAGCCGGGCAGCGGCGCTGAGTCGCCGCACTCCGTCGGGCGTCAAGGGAGGTTCGCATGCGCACAGTCTGCGGTTTGGCGTTGCTTTCGGCTCTGGCGTTCGTCGGCGTCGGCCTGTCGCAAACAGCTCCGCCCAACGAACGTGAAGTGAAAACGACGCCCGCGAAGGCGAGTTCGACCGATCTTTGGACGCTCGATTTTCGCTTCAAAGATCCACGCATCATTAAGGTGAACATCCCGGGCCGGGGAACGCGGATCGTTTGGTACATGTGGTATCAAGTCATCAATCGCAGCGAAAAGCCGGTTCGCTTTCAGCCGATCTTCGAGCTGGTGACGCATGAACACCCGGCCGTCTATCAAGACGAAATTCTGCCCACCGCCGAGGAGGCGATTCGCAAGCTCGAAGACCCGTCCGCGTATCTCAACATCAAAAATTCGTATTCGATCGGGCTGAATTTCATTCCCATCAGCAAGGCCCCCGAAGAAGCGTTTCCGCGGGCCGTGACGGGCGTCGCCATCTGGGATGCGTCTCCCGCGGATCTTAAAAATCGCGAGGGCAGCAAGAAAGACCTGAGCGATTCGTCGCAATTCAGCATTTTTGTGCGGGGGCTGTCGAATGGCTTCGTCGTCGTCGACCCCCCGGCTCCCGGCCTGCCGCCGCTCACGCGCGAGAAGACGCTGCAACTCAAATTCCGCCGCACGGGCGATCGCTATTCGACCGATTCTCGCGACATGGTTTTTCTGCCCCCCGCGGAGTGGACATATCGGCCGTCGAGTCGTACTCTAATCCGTCCTGAGAACAAGGACGCGCCAGGCGCCGATCCAAAATCGGAACCCAAGGCCGATCCTGAGAAATAGAGGCTTTCCATGGCTCATAAAAAAGGTCAAGGCTCATCGAGAAACGGTCGCGATTCCAACGCGAAGCGCCTCGGCATCAAGGTCTACGGCGGCCAAACCGTTCCCGCCGGCGGCATCATCGTCCGCCAACGCGGCACGCGCTTCCATGCGGGCCGTAACGTCGGCTGCGGCCGCGACTATACCCTCTTCGCCCTCGTCGACGGCATCGTCACGTTCGAGAAGAGCGGTCGCCGTATCATGGTCGTGGAACACGCCCCCGCCGCCAACTAAATCCGTTTCCGCAAGCAACGAACTCGGCCGCTGACGCCGAGTTTTTTGCGCGCGCATATTCTCAAGCCCTGGGATGAGGTACTCCTAATCCCAGGGATCGGACGTGTCCTTGGTCAAACACGCCATCCCTGGGATTCGGAGTACCTCATCCCAGGGCTTGAATTCTCTTCACTTTGCAACCAACGCCCCCACCTCCGCACACAATGCCTTCGCCTCGGCATCGCTCGGCGCCTCGGCGATGACGCGAATGATCGGTTCTGTGTTGCTGCCGCGAATGTGGACCCAGCGATCCGCCCAATCGAGCCGTAGCCCGTCGACATGATTCGCCCGCGCGTCGGCGAACTTCGCCTCCAGCGCCCTCTGCACGGCAGGCAGACTTTCGCGGTCGACGGCGTATTTGTCTTTCACGATCGCGTAGCGCGGCAAATCGGCGACGATCGCGCTCAACGGCCGCCGCTCCTCCGCCATCAGCTGCAACACCAACCCCATCCCCAAAAACGGATCGCGCACCCAGCCGACGCGTGGATCGATGACCCCGCCGTTCCCCTCGCCGCCGATGAGAGCGTTCGCCTCGCGCATCTTGGCGACGACATTCGCCTCGCCCACGGCCGAGCGAAAGAACATCGCCCCTGCCTGTTGGCAGAGATCTTCCGTCACGCGCGACGACGACATATTGATCACCACCGGCCCGAGCGTCTGCCGCAACCGACACTTCACCGCCAGGGCCAGCGTCAACTCCTCGCCGATATAGTTCCCAAGTTCATCGAGAATCGCCAATCGATCCGCATCGGGATCGAGCACGAAGCCGATGTCCGCTTTCTCCGCCCGCATGCGCGGCAACACGCTCGTCAAGTTCTCGGCCAACGGTTCCGGCGCATGCAAGAACCCTCCATCCCCCGCCTCCCCCAGCACGGTCGTCCGGCAACCGAGCGCTTCGAGCAGCGTCCTGCCCAACCGTCCGCCCGCTCCGGCGTTGTTATCGAGCAGCACGCGAAAGCCCCGAGCCTGGATTCCCGCGACATCGACAAGCTGCAAAACCCGTTCGCGATGCCAACTCTCCGCGGCCGCGCATTCGACCACCGCCCCGAGTCGATCCCAGGCCACATACGCAAATTTCCCTTCGTTGTAGCTCGCCTGAATCAAGCGCCCCGCTGCGGGCGAGAGCACGGCTCCGTCGTCGCCGAACAGTTTCATGCCGTTCCACGGAGCCGGATTGTGGCTCGCCGAGATCTGCATGCCCCCCGCGGCCTTCAACTGCCGCACCGCGAGCCCCACGGTCGGCGTCGGCGCAATGCCCAGGTCGTGGACCTCGCAGCCCGTCCCCATCAAGCCCGCAAGCACGGCATGCCGGATCGCCAGGCCGCTCGGCCGACTATCGCGTGACAAGACGACGCGTCCCCCTTTCAGGGATGTCCCCAGCGCCGCCGCGAAGCGCAAGGCGGGTTCGGGCGTCAAGCCTTCGCCGATGATGCCGCGAATTCCCGAAACGCTGACGATTAACGCCGACATGCGACACCCTTCCCGACAAAACCCCGTTCGAGCGACCCCAGTCGCGGACTATTCTACAGACCGCCCCTCGCGGGAAACGGCGACCTCCGGCGGCGCCGATCGAGCGATCGTATCATTGCTCGCCTCGGCTCAATTTTGCAAGGAGGACGATGCGAAAAATCGAAGTGGATACCGAGAATCTACGCAAACTCTGCTTGACGAAACGGTCAGTGCGAGTGAAATTGTAAAGAGTCATCCACGCAATGACTCCGTCGGCTCACGAATCAGGAAGTCCGAGCTGATGCGTCGGATGCGACATTCCTTCTTCTTCCCGGTGAGACGCCACGATGGCTGAAACCCCTAGTTATGTCCGTCAGGCTGCGGCTTTACCCCTCCGCAATGGCCGCATCTGTTTGGTCACTTCCTCCAACGGCAAGCGTTGGGTCATCCCCAAGGGCCTGATCGAGCCGGGCCAAACGGGCGGCGAGACGGCCCTTCAAGAAGCCTGGGAAGAAGCCGGCCTCGTCGGCTCTCTCCGGCCGGAACCCATCGGCAGCTTCCTCTATGAAAAATGGTGCGGCGTCTGCCATGTCACCGTCTTCGTTCTCGAAGTGACCGAGATGAAACAAGACTGGCCCGAACGCACCCAGCGCCAACGCATCTGGACCACGCCCAGCGGAGCCATCGAACGTCTCGACGACGCCGGCCTGGTCGATATTCTCTATGAAAC
>JBAXFO010000371.1:0-5376 GCA_037139885.1 Planctomycetota bacterium | reverse complement strand
GGAGGCGGTTCCCGCGGCGAGCGAACAAGCCAAGGAATGTCTCAAAGTTTGGCGGCAGTTGATCGCCGACGGCCGCTTCGATCTCGCCCCGGTCGTCGCCGCCAAGGCTCTGGCCCTCGACCCGAACAACCGCGAAGCTCGCCAAGCGGTTGCTGTGTCAAAAGTTCTGCGCTCCGAACCAGGCGCCTGCTGCACGCCCGTCGCCACTCAAACCCGGCCTGTCGTGGTAAAATCCGACAACGACCGCATCGTCGATTCGGTGCTCAGCTACATGATGCCCGATGGGCTCTTGAGCGGCTGCCCCGTCAACGGGCGCCCCATGTCGACGGTGAGCAAAGTCGCCGCGTCGACATCGTCGTGTGCGTGCAAAGCCAAGTGCGGCTCGGAAAATTCGACTGCCGCCGTGACCGTGCCGCCCACGATCACGCAACCTCGAGCTCTGATGTTTGGCGCAGGAGTGAATTGCGATGCGGGATTGGCGACTTGCGCCGGCGCAACCTGTCAAACGCTTTCCACGACCAAGCGCGTGACCATCAAGTCCGGCGCCTGGCAGTTGGAATGCGATCGCGTCGCTTCGCTGAACGGTCGGGAAATGATCCTGGACGGCAACGTCACCATGACGATGCGCGCTCACGACATCAGCCTGCAAGCCGGCCGGGTGCACGTTAATTTGACCGATGGCAGCATTCAGATCGACGGCAAGTAGAGTGAAACGGTTTGCAAAATAGCGATACGACAAGTAGAAGGCGGGTCGCGTCTTGAGCGAACCCGCCGCAATTTCGCGCCAGCAGCGAGCGGCTGCACATTTTGTCGCCAGCGTCGACATTTTTTTCGCCACTTCTTCGTCGGCCGGCCCGTGTGAATCGCAGAATTTCGCGCGATTCTGACTCGGCGCCGAATTTGCTTACTCACCTTTCGACAACCTGTTTTTTTTCCTGAGCTGAGTTTCCTTATGCCCTTGCGCCGTCCACGTGGGTTCACGTTGATCGAGTTGTTGGTCGTCATCGCCATTATCGGCATTTTGATGGGGATGCTGGTCCCGGCCGTGCAGAAGGTGCGTGCTGCCGCCGCCCGCGCCGAATGTCAAAACAACCTCAAGCAATTGTCGTTGGCGATCGCCAATTATGAAACGGCTGTGAAGCGATTTCCCCCCGCGACCGTCTCGGCCCCAAGCCAGAACAACTGGGCTCCGTTCCTTTTCCCCTATATCGAAGAAGGCAATCGGGTGGCGGATTATAGCTTCAGCACGGGTTGGTGGCAGTCGCCTAATCGCGAGATCGTCGCGGTCTCCCTCAAGATTTTGAACTGTCCTGCGACGCCGAACCCTGGCCGCATGCAGGACAAACCCGAATCGACGCCGCCGAATAAAACCGGAGCGGTCACCGATTACTTCGCGACGTTGGGAGCGAGTCCGGATATCAACGCCTCGTTGCCAGCCAACGCTCAATACGCCGCCGGAACGGAACTGGGAGGCGTCCTCGTCGCGTGTACGACGGCGGACAAGGCGAGTCGCCGCAAACAGTTGATCGACGGCGCTTCGAACACCGTCATCCTGGGAGAGTGCGCCGGCCGCGAGGATGTTTGGCGGCGCGGCGTCATGACGCCCAACAGTTTCACCGCGCCGTACGCCCGCGCCCGAGGCGGCGCATGGGCCACGACCGACAATCCCTACGCCATCGGCCAATTGAAGACTTGGGTTCCTTCGGGCTCCACTGCGGGAATCATTCCGGGATCGATCGCCATCAACAACTCCAACGAATGGGGACACGCCTTCTACAGCTTCCATGCGAGCGGCGCGAATTTCGCGTTCGCCGACGGTTCCGTCCGCTTTCTCGACGAATGCACGGATCTTAAAAACCTCGGGGCTCTGGTGACGCGCAGCGCCGGGGAAATCGTGGGCATCGAGCCATGACTCGAATCGTCCGCAGCGCTGTGTTCCTCGTTTGCTTGGCCGGGTGCGCACGAAATGCACCGGTGGTGCCGCACCCCGTTCGCGGCACGGTCGAACGTGCGGGCGCCCCCGTGGCCGATGCGACTGTGATCTTCTATCCCGAGACCGCGCTGCCCGACGGCGTTCACAACCCGCTCGGGATCACCGATGCTTCGGGGCGTTTCAACTTGACCACGCTTCAACAAAACGACGGCGCGCCTGCGGGGGAATATCGAGTCACCATCGAGCTGCGCGCGAAACGCCTGGCGGGGGAGGAACATGTTCGCGATGGCCCGCACCTTCTGCCGGAGAAATATGCCCGCCCTTCGACCACGCCCTTCCGGGCCAGCGTCAAACCCGAAGCCAACGCGATTCCAACGTTCGTGTTGCCCCGCTGAAAACGCCCCGCCAGCCCGGCGGCGCGCAGCGACTGGGCTGGCGTCGCCTCGCTATTCCTTCGCCAGCGAGACGCAGATCAATTCCTGATCGTTGCGGGCGAAGATGCAGCGATCGGCGAACGCGGGATGGCTCCACACGACGGAGCGTCCGAAGGCTTTGCTCGTCGGCTCCAACATGCGCCAACGACTCACTTCGTCATAACCCTTCGGGCTCAATTTCGCGATGACCAGATCGCCCCCCTTCCGAGGCGATGAATACGCGGTCGCCGTTCTTGATGAGGTGAGCGGTGCCGCTGCCGGCTTGCTTGCCGCTGGTGGGGGCGAACGTTTCCCACAGGCGTTCGCCGTCGCTCATGCGGACGCAGCGCAACTCCCCTTCGGAGCAGACGCCGTAGATATGGTCTTTCTCCAGATACGGCGTGCTATTGACGGGATAGACCGACGTGTCGCGTGTCCCTTTCCAGATCGTGGTCGCCTTGTCGGAATCCACTTTCAGCAGTTGGCCTTTGCGCTGCCAGGCGCCGATGAAGATCTTGTCCCCCGCGAAACGGGGAGCCATGATCGAGGTGCCGTTGACGGTCTCCTGTTTCATGGTCCAGAGAACTTTCCCTGTGACCGGATCGAGGCCGTTGAGCGATTCGGGATGCCAGATCAAAAGCTGACGCACGCCTGCCGTGTCCATGATGACCGGCGGGCTGTAGCCGGGTTCTTTGGCCGACAGGGCTTTCCAGATCTCGGCGCCCGTGTCCTTGTTGAACGCGACCGCGACGCTGCCGGGACCGCCGACCAGGCAGATGAGGCGATCGCCATCGATCAGCGGATGGCCGGCGAAACCCCAGAGCGGCGTCGGGATGTTGTAATCCTTCTTCAAGTCGCGCGACCAATGCACCTGGCCCGATTTCGCCTCAAAGCAAATGAGATCCCCCTCGGCGCCGAGCGTGTAAACTTTGCCGCCCGCGACGACCGGCGTGCAGCGCGGACCATTGGGATACGAAACGCTATACGAACAGGGATAATCATGCCACCAGCGGACGGTCCCCTCGGCCGCGTCGAGGCAGAAGACGCGTTCTTTCCCCGAGACGGTCTTGCGGGCGAAGTTGTCTTTCTGCGTATCCCCCTCGGCGACGAAATCGGTCACGAAGACAAGGCCATCGGCGACCGCGGGACCAGAATAGCCGTTCGAGACCTTGAACCGCCATTTCACCTTCGGACCCGCCTTGGGGAAGGTCTCGAGGATGCCCGTTTCGCGCCAGACGTTGTCGCGGCCTGGGCCCATCCATTGCGGCCAGTCGTCCCCGCGCACCCCAGCAGCCAGGCACAAAATCGCGACGCAGGAAAAAAGATGTTCCTTCATGATCCGCTCCTGGGGAAAGACTTCACGACTCCCTCGGATTATAGCCGGCCAACACGTGGATCAAGGGGCGATACGGCAGATTGTGGGGCCCACGTATGACAGCAATATGACTGGGATTCTCTGGGTGACAGGATGGTTGCCGCCCCTGATCGTGACATTGGTCGATATCGCGATTCAAAAATGCTGGGATCTCCTTCGGGGTCGTGGCGGTTCTAAATAGCGCGGGGCGTGTTCGTACAATCGCCGTGACGTTCGAACGCGCAATCTCGACTTTCTGCGGAGACGACGATGGGCAAAATTCTGATCCTCTATCATTCCGCCAGCGGCAACACCGCCAAGATGGCCGCCCTGGTCGCCGAGGGAGCGGCCGCCGTGCCGGGAATGGATGTCCGACTCCGCGAGGTCGACGTCGCCACGGCCGACGATGTCGTCTGGTGCGATGGCCTCGCCGTCGGCAGTCCGACGAACATGGGTTTGCTCTCCTGGAAAATGAAGCGGTTCTGGGACGAAGTCATGGGGCCGCAATGGATGAAGGTCGATGGCAAAATCGCCTGCGCGTTTTCCTCGGCGGGCGGCTGGGGCGGCGGCAACGAGATCGCCTGTCAATCGATCCTGACGGTTTTGATGAACTTCGGTTTTCTTGTCTTCGGAGTCACCGATTACGCAGCGCCGGCGATGACATTGCATTACGGCGCCGTCGCCGCACGTGAGCCGCGTAGCGACGCTGTCCAGGCGGCATGCCGTAAACTCGGACAACGGCTGGCGGAATGGGTGGCGTTCTATGTCGACGGACAACGCGAGCAGCATCCATGCCTCAACAAGGCAGAACGTTTGCTGCCAGGCTGAACCGCCGGTGAACCGCAAATCTGTGAGATATGATAGTGCAGTGTCGATCGTCGTGGGCCTGCCCCACGAGCATCTCTCCCGGGGGTCGTCGATGGTTCGCGTATTCCTCTCCCTCGTCCTCATCGCTGCAACCGTTTTCACAGCGTCCGCCCAAGAACCCGGACGACCTGTCAAACTTCTCTTCCTCGGCGACGACGGCCCGCATCGCCCCGCCGAACGGTTTCGCTTGCTGCAACCCGCGCTGGCGCGGCGTCAGATCGATCTTGTCTACACCGACAAGGCCACGTCGCTCGATGCGAAAATCTTGGCCGGCTATGATGGGCTGGTCATCTACGCCAATCAAGTCACGATCACGCCCGAACAAGAAAAGGCGCTGCTCGAATTCGTCGAGAGCGGCAAAGCGTTCATTCCGCTGCATTGCGCGTCGTTCTGCTTTCTCAATTCGCCGCGGTATATCGATCTGGTCGGCGGGCAGTTTTCGCGGCACGGCACAGGTGTTGTCGAGACGACGCAGACGCATGCCGAGCATCCGATTCTCAAAGGTTTCGGCGGCTTTAAAAGTTGGGATGAGACCTACGTTCACGCCAAGCATAACGACAAAGACCGCACCGTCCTCGAAGTTCGGGATGAAAATGGCAAGCCAGAGCCATGGACATGGGTTCGTACGCAGGGCAAAGGCCGCATCTTCTACACCGCCTGGGGACACGACGCCCGCACTTGGGGCAATCCTGGGTTTCACAATCTCGTCGAACGCGGCATCCGCTGGGCGGTCGGCGATGATCCGGCCAATTGCTCGCCGTATCCTCCGCAAACGAACAAGAAGTTGCAGCCCTTCGAGTATCAAGATG
>JBAXFO010000370.1:0-5400 GCA_037139885.1 Planctomycetota bacterium | reverse complement strand
GTTCGTAGCCGACTGCACAGTTTTGGGGCGAGGTGGCGCCAACAAATTCGATTGCCAAGTCGATCCCGACCAGCATGACACCCTCGCCAACGCGCTGAAGGACGAGTCTTTCGACGCTGTCGCGGAATACAGCGAGGCACTCGGTCGTCTTCTCGTCGAACCGACCGGCGTATTTGACTTCTACGCCACGTTGGGGATCTCCGCGTTGAACATGATACTTGAGACGGCAGCCATGCTTGTTCGAATATTCGCCTGATACCTCCCGCGAGAGAGTGTAGCGGAAAGAGGCTGAACCCGTCGCGCCGATCATTAGATGAAGTGGCGAGTCTTCGTCTTCGCGCTGAGCGGCCAAATAAAGTAGCCGAACGCCGATTTGCCAAATGGCAAACCGAAACACTCCCCACAAGGGGATCAATCCGTCATCGGCATTCCCGACTCGCCTGGGCGGTCCGAAGAGCGACGACAATTCGGTTTGAGCGACATCGAGCGATGCGGCAAGAACCTTCCTGATTGACTCGTCGGAGGCAGACTCGGAAGGCGTCGACGCGTACGCTCGTAACTGCTCGACGCCGGGCTCTGAAACTTCCATCAGTTTGCGGGCGGCCGAAGAAACCGAGTGCATGGTCGCACCTCCGCCTGCGAACGACAATTGGACAGAATCAAATTCCGCCTAATTCGTCGATAAACTCTATCGAAATCTTCTTGCGTCTGTCGAAGGCGGGTTACAGTGCGATTGTTCAGTGATGGTGCGTTTGTCCCGAGTTTGCCTTATCGTAAACCGGTGATCGTAGGGCGTCAAGGAGACTTATGGGCGATGGGCGACGGGGCGGGCGTGGGGCCGAAGCGGAAGTTGGGCAGTCTCGCGTCATTTAATTTGGGCGCTCTTCATCGCAGCGGATTATTTTTTCGCGCGACACCATGCTGCTGCAGCGGCCCCCCGGCGGGTGAATTTGTCCGTCAGGCCGCGGTGCGGCTGCGCGAGCTTCTCAGCGATTCGAGAAGGGCGGCCGGCGCCAATTCGGGGCGGACGCATGCGGAGCGGGGCAGAAGGAAAAGATGGTCGAGGATCCAGCGGCCGCGAAGGTCGGCGTGGACGAGGGTGTCGGTGAATGCGAGCCATGCCTGGCCGGGTTGGAAGCGCCAGATCTTACGGGGGGAACGTTCCTGGAACTCATCGGAATGTTTGAGCGAACGCGTGAATTCGAGCATCAGATTGTCGTAGGGGTCGAGAACTTCGCGCTCGGCCCGCAGCAAACGCAACATCTCATGGCCCAAGCGAACCGAGAGCCGGCTGGGCGTGAAATCGAGCAGGCCCGATTTCGGGAGTTCGCTCGGCAGCACTTTCGCGAGCGTTTCGGAACTGGCCCAGATGCGTGGGTCGATGGGGTTGAGATTCACAAAGAGCCGCAACAGACGTCGACCACGCGAATGATGCAGGGCGTCGACATGCAGGAGATCGTTGCGCGACGTCACGCGTAAGCAACGGGTCGCTTCTTCGGCGACGTGAAAACATGTGCGAAAGGGTTCGATGGCGTCGCCGTATTCGGGCAGAGCGTCGCGAATCCAGGCGGCGGCCCGAGTTTGACTCGCTTCGAAAATGGCGCGGAGCCGCTCCGTCTCTTCGGGCGAGCGGACGCGAAAGCCAGTGAGACGATCGCTCGTGGGTTCGAAGACGATCTCTTTGCCGTGGCCGAGCTCTTGGCTGCGCAGGAAGGAGCGGTCGTCGTCGGAGGGCAGACCGTTCGTCGCGGCGGCGTCGAGAACGTGGACGTCGCCTTGCTCCAGGCGCTCGGCAAGCCGGTGCGCGGAAGGCGGGGTCGCCAGGGGAAGAGTGAGATTTGGGGCGTTGCCGGCATCCATTCCGTGCAACTCCTTACGTTGATGTTAATGCAGAATTCACGCTCGGCAAACGGCCGAGTCACCCGATGGCCGACAGCTTGTAGCCGACGGGTTCGCGTTTGCCGTTGGCCGCCGGGACATAATTGTCGATGACGACGCTTGCGGGCAAGATCAATTGGAAACGCGTGACGCCTTGAACGGCTCGATCGAGCACGACATCGCCGCCATGTTGACGGGCGAGCCGCCAGGCGGTCGAGAGGCCCAAACCGCGTCCACGCCCGGCGGAACGGCCGGAATAGAACGGATCGAAGATGTGCTCGCGATGCGTTTCGGCGATGCCGGGGCCGTTGTCTTCGACCGCGAAGGCGAGGTCGCCGTTGGCTTCACGCTGGATGCGAACGCTCGTCCAGCCATCCTGCGGGGCGGCTTCGATGCCATTGCGCAAGAGAGCCGACAGGGCGAGGCGAATTTGGCCGGCATCGACCCGCAAGGCGAGTTGACCGGCGGCGTCGGGGCAAATCAGGCGAACGCGGCGTTCTTCCGCGAGCGGACGAACCGCGAGGGCCGTCTCCGCGATGAGCTTCGCCACCGCGATCACCCCGGGTCGCGACGGTTGCGGCCGGGCGAATTGCATCAGGTCCGTGATCACATGATGGATGCGCTGCGATTGGCTGACGATCGTTTGCAGCGGCTTGGTCAGCTTCGCCTTGATCGCTTCGAGAACGGCGGCGGGCGTCGAGTCTTCCAGTAACAGTTCTTCGGCCCACTGCATTTGCTTCAAAATGTACTGGGCCTGACCGGAGATGACGGCAAGCGGATTGTTGATCTCATGCCCCGCGCCGCCGGCGAATTCCGCCAGGGCGGTCACTTTCTGCCGTTCGAGTCGTTGTTCTTCGTCGGCGATTTGCTGAGCGAAGGCCGTCTGCAGGCGATCGATGTCGTGATTGAGTTGCTCGATCCACGCCTTTTCTCGGCGCTGGCGATTTTCGAGCGTTAAGCGAATCACATCCGTCAGCAACGGCTGCGAGCGCGGATCTTCGAAAGGAGGGATCAGGGCGTTCGACCTGCGTTCAAGGATCGCCGTCAGCGTTTCCTGCGAAAGATTCAAGCCGGTCAAAAGCTCGGCAAGCGGCGTTCCGACCGTAAGCCCAAGTCCGTGCCCGGCGTCTTGAGCAGCGGTCACGGCCGTTTGCACAATGCGCACGAGCGTGGCGTCGGCCCCGAGGCGAGCGACAAGATTTGCATTCCAATCGAGATGCCCCACGACATCGGCGAGTTCGGCGGGAAGCCGCCAGCTTCGCACAAGGCGACGCGTGAGCGTGGCATGATCGACGCCCCAGGCAGCCTTCTGCCAACCGGGCGACTCTTGATCGGCCGCGGCCAAGAACGTGGAAACGTTTTCGGGTTGCACGGCACAGACGCCGAGCCAACCCAGCGGCGCCAGCAACCCGGCTGTGAAGGCACGGGAACTGTCGCTGCCGACTTTGAGAGCGATCGATTCGGCGACATGGGCGAGGAATTGCGAGGCGCTCCAGACACGTTCGACGCCGGGCCGACGCCAGTCGACGAACGGGACTCGATTCCGCTCGATTCCTTCGAGCATGGCTAGAAGGATGGCTTCGTCGTTGGAAGTTTGATGTTGCGCGAGAAAGAGGGCGGCTGACGGGTCGCGGCGCACCGCTTGATCGGCGTCGCGTTCCATGGCGATCGCCGCCACGGACGCCGCAGCAGGGCAAAGCCCTGGCAGATCAAGGACGGCCTCGGCCAACGCCATGAAAGGAACCCCCGAAAAACAAGCAACCACTTGTCGGGTGGGCGAAACGCGCACGCTGCGCAAGCCGACCACGTCCGAATCACTGGCAAGCCGCGAAGCTCGCCCCATGATGGATGGTGTGGGGCCCACGGAGCGTTTGCGCAGCGATCTGGCAAGCGCTCCAGGAACCCCCCAGCCAAACGTTCGATTCGCAAGAATCGACCAGGCTTTGACGAAGAAACGGTCCTTAAACCGCTTCGCTCAATTGCTCGATTTCCAGAAGGGAGCAGATGCGTTCGATCAACTGTTCGATCTCGAACGGCTTGTGCAAGAAGTCGTCGGCGCCCGACAGCTTGAGGTCCGCGATCTTGTCTTCTTCGACCATGCCGGAGATGCACAGGATGCGAACTTCTTCGAGGGTGTTGTCGCCGCGGACGCGGTGGCACACTTCTTTGCCGTTGATATCGGGCAGCATCACGTCGAGGACGATGATGTCGGGACGATATTCTTTGACCAGCATGCCGGCGTCGAAGCCGGTGTTGGCCGTGCGAATTTCGAACCGGCCGTCTTCTTCGAGAACCTTCGTCATCAATTCGACGAGTTCGACGTCGTCGTCGACGAGCAGCACTTTGCGCTTGCCGCTTTCGAGAGCGTCGGTGGGGATGCCGTTGTCCTTCATGAACTTATACAGCATGTCGCGCGGGATGCGACGGAAACGGGAACCGGGAACCCGGAACCCCTTGAGTTGTCCGTTGTCGAAACAACGGATGATGGTTTGCTGGCTGACCTTGCAGATCTTGGCGGCTTCGCCGGTCGTGAAAACGGTCTTCATGGGTTCATCCACCCCTTCACCGGCCGCGGGCCGGTTTGTGTACGATTCGTCCGACTGCTCTCCGCAAGCGATCCGACGAACCGCGATCGTCCTTGATATCTCATGACTTCGAGGCTTGATCGCAGTCGCGGAAAGCGGGTACGCTTGAGCGTTGCAAATGCGATGGCTGCCTCGATTCGCCTGGTTCGCCTCGCTTCATTGGGTCGACGAGGTTGGACCAGGAGGTGAAACCGGAAAGGTTCCCGATCTTCACCATAGCTCGGGATTATAACCATCCTGTGAATTGTGTCAACGCGAAGTGAAAAACCCCCGTCTCCACAACTCCTTAATTTCCAACGCCTTTCGCGAACCCCCAAAAGCGGCAGGACAAATTCGGAAAATATTCCCGAATGTGAACTGTCCCCCTCTTGTTTCTAAGTCACCATTTTTGCCGATTCAAGGCGAATGTGTCCACTTTGAAGGAATCGTGTCTTTCCGAGGAATTCTTGGCCGAATTGATCCGCCCTCGGTTACGGGTTTGTCCGCAGCGCCGCGGCCACACCCCCAGCTGCCATTTCAACGTATCACACCAGCAACCTCAGGGGCGCCCAGGATCGCTCCTCTCAGGATAGCTCCTCTTTCGGCGATAACGCATTCTGCCCCGGCGGGGCAGAGGGCTGTAGCCACGGGTGAGTTCCCGCGACGAAGCGGGAAGTCACCCGTGGTTCTCGCGTGTCGGGCGAATCGCCCCGGCAGGGGCGAAGGAGTCGTCGCGTCAGCGGAGTGGGCCGAATTTTCCATGGCGATTTCCGGATGATGGGACACTCGTTCCGTCGTTTGCATCTGGAAAGAACGCTGCCCCTTTGTTAATGTCGCCGCGCCCCTGGAATTCCTGTTACGGAGATTCGATTCCATGCCTCCGACACAAGCGACAGGTCGTGCGCTTCTGGTACTGGCGTCTTTGCTCGCTCTCTTCGGCGCCTTCAAATACGCCGGC
>JBAXFO010000369.1:0-5402 GCA_037139885.1 Planctomycetota bacterium | reverse complement strand
GGTCGCCGACATCATCGACATGGCCGTGGGCCGGGCTCAGCAAACGTTTCGCTCGCTCAAGCTCTGGTCGCGCGAAGCGACGCACATCACGCTGCGCGCCCCGGGAACCGTGCCCTCGCGATTTTACTTGCGTCTGATGGTCGAAGACGTTCCCGGCGCTTTGGCCGAGATCACGCGCATTCTCGCCAATCACAACATCAGCATTTCGTCCGTGATCCAGCATGAAGCCATCGCGGGGGAGAAAAACGTCGTCCCCTTGATCATCATGACGCACATCGCCCCGACCGGCAGCTTCGCGTCGATCATCGCGGAGTTCGACCGTTTGAGTTGCGTGGTGGGCAAAAGCGTGTTCTACCCCGTGGGCGACTGATCGCGACTTCGACGCGTTGCGATGAGAACCCACGTGTGCGCAACTCGGCTCGCAAAAGTTCATCGTCGCGCAGAATGTTGGCGAGGTAAGTATTGCCCGGTTCGGCTTCGGTCGCGGTGTAGCGGCGATCGGTCAACAGGGCCACATCGGCGGTCTTCGGGCTCATTTGTCGTTCCCCTGAGCAGTCGCGCAATTCGGCTTCGTTCCTTTTATGGATCGGCGGCATGGCGAGAGAGGCCTTCGTAAGGCAAGCGCATTTTCAGCGAGCGGAACTTGCATGGCGGGCCGCGGCGCGGGAGAATCTCGACATCCGCAATTGTTTCCGATGGAGACTCGCCATGCCTTGCGATAGTGCGCTCTCGGGTTTTGCCACGCAGCGGCGCGACTTCGAGACGGCTCGCCTCCATCTGGCGCGCATGCAAGTCAGCGGCGGCGAAACGCTCAAGAAAGCCCTCGCGGTCATCACCGAAACGGCCGCCCATACGCTCCACGTCGACCGCGTCGGCATCTGGCTTTACGTTCATGGCCGGCGCGCGATTCGCTGTTACGATCTTTACCAGGTCGATCGTCAGGAGCATTCCGAAGGAGCGATCCTCGACGCGGCCGATTTCCCGGAATATTTTCAGGCTCTCGAGACGCAGCGCGCCATCGTCGCCGTCGAAGCTCTCGCGGATCCGCAAACGCGCCGCCTGCGCGATGCGTACTTGACGCCCCTGGGAATCACGTCCATGCTCGACGCTCCGATTTTTCGCGGCGGCGAAGTCATCGGCGTCGTCTGCCACGAGCATATCGGCCCGCCCCGGCGCTGGTCGCGCGAGGAGAGCGATTTCGCGGCGACCGTGGCCGATTCAATCTCCCTCAAGTTCGAGAGCGCCGCCCGACAGGATGCCGAGCAAACGAAACGGGCCCTCGAAATGCATCTGGCCGAATCGCAAACGATGGAAGCCGTCGGCCGCCTCGCCGCCACCATCGCTCACGATTTCAAGAACATCTTGACCGTCGTGCGGGCCGGGTCCCAGCTCATTGCACGCAAGAAAGAGGCGACCCCTGAGATTCAGGTCCTGGCTCAGCAAATTCTTGAAGCCGTGGAACGCGGCAACTCCCTCACGACCGAATTGATGACCTTCGGCCGCAATCAGCAACGCAAGACCTGCGTGCTCGACGTCGCGGCTATGGTGGAAGCGATGCTGCCCGCGCTGCGGATTGCGGTCGAAGGCAAGCATACGATCGCCTTCCAACGCGATTCGGCGCCGGGATTGGTTCTCATCGATCGAGGGCAGCTCGAACGCGTGGTGTTGAATCTGGTCCTCAACGCCAAAGACGCGCTGCCCAGCGGCGGTCCGATCAACCTCTCGGTCTGCGAAACTCCGGTGGCCGATGGCGGCGAGACGGGCGTTTATGTCGCGATCGAAGTCGCCGATCAGGGCGTCGGGATGACTCCCGAAACTCGGCAGAAGATTTTCGAACCGTTCTTCACGACCAAAACGAAAGATAAGGGAACGGGACTGGGTTTGCCGATCGTGCACCGCATCATCGATCGCGCGGGCGGCTTCCTTCACGTCGCCAGCGAGTTGGGCAAAGGAACGTCCGTGATGGTTTACTTGCCGCGCGTCGCATCGGATGCCCGGCCGAGCGACGAGGCTCCTGCGTGAAAGCAAAACGCGACCGATTGGGCCGTCAGGTCATAAGATTTCCGTTGCGAGATTCCGCGCTCTCGCCAACGACTATCGCTTTCAGGGTTTGCCGATGATTCAGCCGCTCGCCAATCACTTCGCCGAATACGCCGCTCAATTGACCTTCGATGCTCTGCCCGACGCCGTGGTTCACGAGGCGAAGCGGCGGTTCATCGATTCGTTCGCAACCGCCGTCGGGGCGATGGATTCGGAAGCCTACAAGATTGCACGCCGGGGCGCCGAGCGTGTGAAGGGCAAACCCGGAGCCAGCCTTCTGGAAGGGGGCAAGAGCAGCCCCGAATGGGCCACCTTCGTCAATGGCTTGCTCATTCGCTACCTCGACTACAACGACACGTATTTATCCCTGGAGCCGGCGCATCCGAGCGACAACCTCGCCGCCGTTCTCTCCACGGGCGAAATCGCGCGATCGAGCGGCGCGGAGTTGATCACGGCCGCGGTCCTGGCGTACGAAATCCAGTGCCGACTCTGCGATGCGTCGAGCTTACGAAAAAACGGCTTCGACCACGTCACCTATGGCGCCATCTCGTCGGCCCTCGCCGCGGGCAAATTGCTCGGGCTGAACGTCGAAGAACTGACGCACGCCGTCGGCATCGCGGGCGTCTGCAATACCGCGCTACGGCAAACGCGTGCCGGCGAACTGAGCATGTGGAAGGGGTGCGCCTTCGCGAACGCCGCCCGCAATGGCGTCTTCGCCGCTCTGCTCGCAGGCGACGGCATGACCGGCCCCGCCCCGATTTTCGAAGGCGATCTCGGCTTCATGAAGCTGCTCACCGGCCCGTTCACCGTCGAAACCCTCGGCGGCGGCGCCCAGCCCTTTATGATCACGTCGACCTACATCAAGTTTTGGCCTGCGGAATATCATTCGCAGAGCGCCATCGATGCCGCGTTGCAACTGCGGCCGCAAATCGGCGACATCGAGCAGATCAAATCGATCGACATTCACACGTTCGACGCCGCGGTCGACATCATCGGCAAAGATCCGGAAAAGTGGCGGCCGAAGACCCGCGAAACGGCCGACCACAGTCTCCCTTATTGCACCGCCGTCGCCCTGGCGGATGGCGATGTCACCCTCGCGCAGTTCGCTCCCGAACGCCTGGCGGACGAAAAACTGCTCGCCCTGGTCGCCAAAATCAAAATCCATCGCGATGCGGAACTCAGCAAACGTTACCCCGTCGGCATCCCCAATCGCTTGACCGTGACGCTCAACGACGATCGGGAGTTCGTCCTGGAAGTCGAATTTCCGCGCGGCCATGCGAAGAATCCGATGACCGACGAGGAAGTCGAACACAAGTTCCGCACGCTCGTGGCGCCGCGATACGGAGCCAAACGAGCCCAGCGGATGCTCAAGACGCTGTGGAAAATGGAAAAGGCGGGGGCGAAGGAACTCGTCAAGTTGTTCGATTAGAGATTGGGCGTTCATGGAAGTTGAGCGACCCTTCGGCGAAGCGTCGCTCAACTCCGGATCCAGCGGCGTTTAATCGTTCACTTCTGCAATCCCACGGGTTGAAACACGCTGCTGGCGTCTTCCTTTTTCCAGGGATGAGTCTGGAAGCTGCGCGGCATGGCGTAAACGACAATCCGCGCCTTCTCGGTTTCGATGTTGGTCGGCCAATGATAGACGAGTTTGGCGCCCGCCTGTTTGAGGCCGGTTTCTTTCAGTTCGCGACGTTCACGCACTTCGGCGTCTTTCGAACGAGTCATGACGACGAACAAGGTGGGCGTCGCCGACGCGGGCAAGACCGGTTCGCGTCCTTCCAAAAACACATTGCCGGCATAATAGTTGGACCAGTTGTGGTCGTCGTCGACGAGATCGCCCGGCTTCGCGTTCGCGGCCAGGAAAAGCCCGGCTTCATGGTTGCCGACACGGTTGCTGTGCAGGCGGGTCATCGACTTGCTCGCGCAGATGCCGATCGTCACCAGAAGACACGCCGTGGCGACCATGCGGACGATGGGGGGATGTACGAAGTCGGCGTCCGCGGTACGGCCAAAGCGCGCCCAGGGCGTACACAGATGCATCAGCCCGATGACGCACGGGTAGCACGCCAACGCGACCAGAGCCATGACATGGCGATCGGAGACGTAGCTCACCGTCAGCCCGAGCTTGACCAGAATGAGCCCGTGAATCGAGAAATAGATCGCCAGGAGGGCGAAGCCCGGGTGACGCAGAAGCGTCTTACGGCAGAAGAGAGCCGCCCAGACGACAAACCCGGCTCCGACATAGTTGAGAGCCTGGCAGAGCTCCAAAAGCAAAGCCCGCAGCGTGCGTTGCAATTGCATCTGAAAGTTGGGCGAGGGGGTGAAGTTGGCTGCGAAGAGCGAGGCGAAGAGGGGCCAACCGCCGTTCTCCGTCGGCCCGGCCGCGGCCTCTTCAAGGATCTGGCGGGCGCTGACCTTGATCGTCAGTTTCCCGGTCGCGACGTAATAGGGGGACCCCGCCACGACGCAGCCCCCCGTCACGAGCAGCAAGCTCAACGCCACTTCCGTCCAGGTTTTGCGGTAATCGCGAGCGAACTGCAGGCCGACCAGAAAAAGCCACGCGGCCGGCAGGACGAGCAAACCTTCGGGCCGCGTCAGATACGCGACGCCAACGAACGCTCCCCCCAAGGCGTAACGCCACTTCGAGCCCGTGTCGCGTGCTCGAATCAGCGTGAAGAGCGCGGAGACGACAAGAAGCAGGAACAAACCATCGGAAATGCCATCGGAAAGATGATGGCCCGAAATCGGTAAGAACTGAAATGTGAGCGCAGCGAAGAAGCCGATAAAGCGGTCCCAGAGCAGTTTGCCCAGTTGAAACATCATGACGGCCAAGAGCAGCGACGCGACCAAGCTGATCGATTGGGCGATCAGACGCATCGATTCGGGCGTGACGCCGAACAGGGCGCGGACGGGCTGAGAGACGACCCAGATGACGACGGGATAGCCGGGATGTTGATGCTGCGAATTGACCGCTTCGGACCACGACATGCGGTCGAACAACAGCGAATAGCGAATAAAGCCGATGCTGTCGCGGGCGGTGACTTCGGTATTGACGATCAACCAGAAGCGCAGCGCCGCGACGATGACGAGAAGCGCGATCAGCCAGGGGCCGTCGCGATGCAACCACGAGGATGCCCGCCGTGGTTGGGTCAGTTGCTCATCCATGAGCGCAGGCCTTCTTCGAATAAAGGTTTGACTCGAGTTCCGCGCGAGTCGGATCGTGGGGGGATGGTAGAGGAAAGAAAAAATCGGGTCAAGACAGTTTGAAAGCTCGGCCGGCCCAACGCGCCAGGGACGAAGGAACGAGCGTCTCAAGCTCAATACGTGGCCTGGGGCGGCAAAATCAAGCGAATGCCCCGTTT
>JBAXFO010000368.1:0-5408 GCA_037139885.1 Planctomycetota bacterium | reverse complement strand
CAGACTTACTGAACGGATGAACCCGACGCAGCGAGTCCGATGGCTTTGCAGCGGGCGTGCCCTCTCTTTTCGCGACTTCTTGAGGCGCTCGTGGGCTTCCCTGGGCGACGTCGGCCGCTTGGCACGAATCTTGCCTACCCGTTTTGTACTTTTACGACCTAACCTCCCAGCGAACCATGCGGTTTTTCCGTCCGGCTCCACCCATGACTCGCCTCAAGAGGCTGTCTCCCCATGCGGAAGCTACTCGACCTCGAAAACACAACCGCTCTGCATTCGCTCCCTCTGGCGGGGGGCAATTACGACGCTCCGCTGCTCGCTTTACAAAGCGTCATCGAATACTCCGCGCAAATGCTGCCGGCGGAAGGACCGGTGAGCGCGTTCGTTTTTCTCAACGCGCTCCATGCCCTCGAGCACATGCCGTTCGACGAAGCCGTCATCGAAGGGGCGCAGCTCTTCGGCTGCCAGCCGTATTTCAGCGAGGACCGTTACCGGGCCGAGGTCGCCAAGAGACGCATTCGCTCGGTCGATGTGCAGGCGGTTTTGGAAGAAGACTTGAAAGAACGGGCGTGGGAACCGGTTGCCGGCCTTTCCGCTCGCCTCAATTTGCGGAACACGATGCTCCGCCACCGCGTGGTCTCGGTGCCCGAGGAAGAGTTGCGCTGGTGCATGGCCGAAGCCCGCGCCATGATGCGCTTCCGCGAGGAGACTTCGCCAAACGTCCGTAAGGATATTCTCGCCGACGTTCTTCGCTGGGTCGTCCGCGATCTCATCAACGGCCAACCCGGCGGCGGTTACGTTCGCCCCGCCGAAAACGATCCACGCCGCCAACACGTCCTCTGGACCCTGCTCGAACGCTTCGGCGATATGGACATCGACCACTGGAGCGACGAAACCTGGGAAAAATTCGCCGTCCAGGCCTTGTGGACCGTTTGCCAAAAGGGCGTTAAGTCGATCCATGCGCCGTTGCGTCTCGACATCAACGGCATGCGGCCTCGAACCTTGCTGCTGGACGCGACCGAAGTCGACAGCGACCTTCTCGTTAACGAACTCCTCGTCCGTTTTTGCGCCGCGTATACCGATCAAGGCTTCGCCGACGCCGCCCTGCCCGACCGCAACCTCGGCTTCTTCAAATCGTTTTGCAAACTCTACCGGCGCCGCTTCGGTCCTCCCAATCGCTGGCTGCGCGGGCTGGAAGCCGAATTGGGCCGGCTCGACGACGGCAATGTCGATCCGCTCGAATCGATCCACGAATCGCTCAAACTTCTGGGCATAGGCGTCGATGAATGGGACGAGTTTTTCCCCGCGACGCTCCTCGCCCTTCGCGGTTGGGCGAGCATGATTCGCCAGATGGAAGTGCGGCCCGATCGCGTTTACGTCTCCGCCCCGGTCGGCACGCTCACCGAGTTCCTCGCCGTGCGGCTCATCCTCGAACGTTATGCCTTGGCTCATGTGGCCCGCGAAAACCTCGCGTATGCCGGTCCGCTCGCCGATCTCCGCGAAGTGGCCCGATCGCACATCACCAAGTCGAAAACGCCCAGCATCGCCCAACGGACGTATCTCGTCTTCCAACTCGCGCAACTCATGGGCTGGACGCCTTCGACGCTTAACAATCTGTCAGACGCGCAGTGGTCGCACCTCGTCGCCGAAATCGAAGCGTTCGGCAGCGTGCAGCGCCGGTGCATCTTCCACAAGGCGTTCGAACGACGGTTGCGAACTCGCGCTCTCGATGCGATCTCCATTCACTCGGCCACCAAACGCACGAACGCCGCCACGCCGAAGTTTCAGGCTGTGTTCTGCATCGATACGCGCGAAGAGGCTCTCCGGCGCCATCTCGAAGAAGTCTGCCCGGACGTGAAGACGTATGGAGCGCCTGGTTTCTTCGGTGTGGCCATGTACTATCGCGGCATCGCCGACGCCCAATATCAAGCTCTGTGCCCCATCGTGGTGCGGCCGCAACACTGGGTGACCGAAGAAGTCGCCTATTCGCTCGAGCAATCGCATCGCCGTCGCGCCTCGGCCCGCAAGGCGATCGGCACGGCTCAGCACCAATTCCGCCGCGGCAGCATGGGGAGCGTTGCGGGGGCGGCCACATCGCTGTTCGGATCGTTCGCGTTCATTCCGCTCGCGGGCCGCGTTTTGTTTCCGCGACTTTCCGCCAAGATGCGCCGGCAGGCCGCCAGTTTCGTCCAACCTCCCGAAATCACCCGCCTCGTTCTCGAACGTTCAACCGACCAGCCCGGCTCGGAAGGCGAAGCGATCGGCTTCACGGTGACGGAAATGGCCGACCGCGGCGAACGCATGCTCCGCGACATCGGCGCCACGTCCAACTTCTCACGGCTCTTCTTCTTCATCGCCCATGCCTCGCACTGCCTCAACAATCCCCACAAATCCGCGTACGATTGCGGCGCCTGCACCGGCCCTGGCGGTCCCGGCGCCCGGGCTCTGGCGTCGATGCTCAACGACCCGCGTGTCCGTGAGATTCTTACCCAGCGCGGCCTGCCCATCCCGAGCGACACCATTTTCGTCGGCGGTCTGCATAACACCGCCACCGACGCCGTCTCGTTCTTCGATCTCGACCTGTTGCCCAAATCGCATCAGAAAGAGTTCGAAGAGATTCGCGACATTCTCGCCGTTACTTGCGAACGCAACGCCCACGAACGTTGCCGGCGCTTCGACTCCGCCCCGCTCAACATCCCCCTGGCCGCCGCCCATCGCCATGTCGAGAATCGCTCGGAAGACATCGCCCAGGTGCGGCCCGAATTCGGCAACGCCAGCAACGCCGTGTGCTTCGTCGGCCGCCGCGAACGCATCCGCGGCCTGTTCTTCGATCGCCGCTGCTTCGAACATTCGTACGACCCGACCCAGGACGACGCCGCCGCCTCGAAGCTCGCCCGCATCCTGGCTCCCGTCGTGCCCGTGTGTCAGGGAATCAATCTCACCTACTACTTTTCCGCGATCGACAACAACACCTGGGGCTCGGGCACGAAACTGCCTCACAACGTCACTTCGCTTCTGGGGGTGATGGACGGCGCCGCCAGCGACCTGCGTCAAGGCCTCCCCTGGCAGAGCGTCGAAATTCACGAACCGGTGCGCCTGCTCTTCGTCATCGAAACGACCGCAGCCATCATGCACAAGATCATGGACGAAAACAAAATCGTGGGCCGGATTTTAAAGAACGGCTGGGCTCAACTCGCCATTCTGAGCCCCGAATCCAACGAAATGCAGCTCTTCCAAGACGGCGAATTCCAACTCTATCAACCCGAAGCGTCCGAGTTGCCGCACGTCGAATCGTCGATCGACTGGTATCGCGGCTGGCGCGATCATCTCGAATTCGCGGCAATCGTGAAGTGAAGGTCGGCTTTGGCCGCCGTCACGTCCCCCGCTTGCCGCTGCGGTACGCCTCGAAAAATTCGAGCAGGCGCCTTTCGATCGGCATCCCTTCGAGAATCCCCATCGCCTGAGCGAGCGCTTCGAAGGTCGAACGGCGTTCGACGAACGAGTTGCGGCGCAGTCCGGAAATCGACAGCGCGGGCGTGTCGAGATGGACGGAGCGGGCGTTGCGCAGCATCGGCAGGCGAGCCATCATCGCCTTGGCTTGGTTCCAGTTACCGTCAGGAACGAACAGGGTGGCGGGTTGCGGAAACGAGCGGAGCAGGTCGGGAGTGAGCGGGGTGTCGCCGCGGCCGGGGTAGAGGACGAAAGTCGAGGCGGCGGCGGAATGGGCGCTTTCGTTGCTGACAAAACGATGGCGTCGGCCGTGAATGCGGACCTCGGCGTTGCGGAAGGCGAGCCGGGCGAGATGTCCCGTGTTGCTCGACCGGCCCCATTCGCTCGCATGGATGACGAGGATGACGCGCGTCGCCAATTCGAGCCGCGGCGCTGACCCACAGACGCACATCGCCAGCCGCAATCGGCACGCCACGCAATACGGGTTCATCGAGTAATGACGCGCCATCGTGGTTCAATGCCCGCCGCGTTGAGTAGGGAAGCGACGCAGTCCCAGGAACGCCGTCGGCAGCGGTGTCTGGCCCTCCAGCGCCAGATCGGCGAGAATCTCACCCAGCACGCCGACGAACTTGAAGCCATGCCCCGAGAGGCCGGCCGCGAACGCGACGTGCGGATAGGCCGGATGACGGTCGACGAGGAAATGCCCGTCCGGCGACATGGTGTAATAACACGTCGCGTGTTCGAGAGCGGGCCGGCCGACATCGGGTAAACATTCGCTCAGAAACGCCTCGATGCGATCGCGATCGGCTTTTTCGACGCCGCGATCGTCGTCGAGCGGATCGGCGACGGTCGTGCCCCCCGAATGTTCGCCGACCTTCAGACTGCGACCGTCGAACGCCGGTATGCCGTAAAATTCGCCGTGCTTTGTCTCGAAGAAAAACGTCGGACAACCCTCTTCGGCTCGATAAGAAGCCCTCTTGCTCGGATACCAATGCAAGTGTTTGCGGCGAACCGTGAGCGGAACGCCCAGCGGACCGAGCAGGCGCGCCGCCCATGGACCCGCGGCGATGATGAGACGCGTGGCGCGATACACGTTGCGATCCGTCGTCACTTCAACGCCGTCTGCGGTCGCCGTCCAACCGATCGCTGCCTCGCCGATCGCCGCCTGCGCGCCGCGGCGAAGCGCCTGTTCGAAATGTGCGTGAACGCACGCTTCGACGCGCAAAACGCCCGCGGTCGGCTCGAACACGGCGGCCGTGTTCTCCGGCAACACGAATCCGGGAAAGCGCCGGCGACATTCCTCCGCAGAAAGTTCTTCGATCGCGAGTCGATGTTGCCGAGCGGAAGCGAGAATGCCCTGGATGGTCGGTCCGTTTGGAGCGCCGGCTTCGAGGAGGCCGGTTGGGAGAAAGAGTTGGGAGCCCTGAAGTCGTTCGAGGTCCGCCCAGAGTTCATAAGCTCGGCGAAGGAGAGGCACGTAATCGGGATGTTCGAAGTAGGCGAGACGGATGATGCGCGAATGGCCGTGCGAACTGCCGCGGTCGTGCCCCGGGGCGAAGCGATCGATGCCCAGAACGCGGACGCCACGGCCCGCGAGATGAAACAGGGCCGCGCTGCCGACTCCGCCGAGGCCGATGACGATGACATCCGCATTCATGCGAACATTGTAGGGCCGGACATGCGGATTGCGGTAAACTGAGGGGCGAAGGTCGAAAGGGAAAGCATCATGGCGGACGAGTTGGCGGTTGCGTTAAAAGAATGGGCTGCGATCTGCCGGGCGTTAATGCTGGGCCGGCAGAGCCTGATCGTGCGCAAGGGGGGCATCGCTGAGGTCGGCGACTCGTTTCGCCTCGAAGCGCCGCGATTCTTGCTTTATCCGACGTTCGTGCATCAACAGGAGACCGGCTTGCAACCGGCCGCCTCCGAGATCCTTGAGGACGTCAAACGCGATCAACCCGAGC
>JBAXFO010000367.1:0-5430 GCA_037139885.1 Planctomycetota bacterium | reverse complement strand
AGATAACGAACATCCCCTGGTCGATCGCCTTGCGCTTGAACTCTTGGTAGGCCGTGACGATCGCTTTGCTGCGGGCCTGTTCTTGCTCGGTGCGGTTGAGCGGAGCGAAGTCCCCACGGATCAAGAGGCGAGTTCGGGGCGTGATGTCGCCTTCGACCTGGCCGTTCATCAGATTGATGTAACCGTCGACGACGATATTTTGCTTCCGCAACTGTTCGATGAAGTCGCGAAGCTGCATGCTCTGCGTGGAGGGGGAATCGGAAAGGTAACCGGTGAAGTTCACGTTGCCGACGATGAAGACGTGGGTGTCGAAGAAGGTGTTGAAGAGCAGGTCGCCTTCCGTAAGGATGCTATCCATCGCCCGGATCGCCTTGAGCCGGCTGCCTTCCGATTGCAGCGGGACCGATTTCCCATCCGCTTCGTAGAGCGACGTCACGCGACACGACGACGTCGACTCGTTGATCACGCGGACGACTTCGATAGTCCCCTTCATCTGCCGATCGGCCTTGCCGCCGGGGCCGGTTCCGAACACGTTGAAACTGACATCCGGCCTGAGCCCGGCCTTGGCGCCGATGTCGATGTAGACGAGGAGATTCGTCGGATCGACGCGGACAATCTTGCCGAGCGGGCGGTCCCAGAGCGGTTGGCCGCGGCTGATGTCGAGCATCAGAGCATGGAGATCGCCGCCGCCTGCTTGCGGTGTGCCGACATTGCCGATGCTGCGGTCGTTCAACTTCTTTTCGAGATCGGCGATTTGGGCGTTGGTGCGGGCGATCCGTCCTTCGAGTTCGAGTTTCTCCTCATCGTGCCGAGCCGCCTCGGCCTTCCGGTCGGCTTGGATCTTTTCGTTGAGTTCTTGCAATTTGGGAAACTGTTGATTCAGTTTGACGGCTTCATTGAACGCGTCCTCGTTCCCCTTCTTGATCAAATCCTGAAGGCTTTTGATGTCCTTCACGTGCCGCAAGACCAGAGCTTCGTAGTTGGCTTTAAAGTCGTTGTACTCTTTCTGCACGCTGTCCACCAAAACTTTGCTTTTCTTGGCGTCGTCGAGAGCGGCCGTGATCTGGGCTTTGTAGTTGGATTCGTATTTCACCTCTTGGGCGTTATAGCCTTTGAGTTTGGCGATATGTTCGGCCGTGATCACATCCATGAGCACTTTCACGTCTTTGAACTTATCGGGGTTGCTGATCATGTCGTTCTTGAGCGCGGCGAAGTTGGCTTTGTCTTCCGGACGAATTTCGTAGCCTTCGCCGAGCATCAGTTCGATCGAGAGCAACTGGTAGTTGTCGCGGAGTTCTTTCATCGATTCTTCGGAGAGCTTGGCCGCCTTGAGAGCCTGGCGGAGCTTGTCCTGGCCGTCGTAGCCGTAATATGCGAAAGCCCCGAGACCGATGCTGGTGAGAATGAACATGATGAGGGCGATGAGCAGCACCATGTTCGGGCCGCCCACGTCTTTCTTGCTCGACTTCTTGAGGCCAGCCATGAAGAAACTCCTGAAGCTTGGGGAATCCTGCAAACGTGATGTGCGCTCGAATTCTGCCGTGCCGAGATTCCGGCGGCGCGGGCAAGCGGGGGGCGAAGTTTCGTCGCGCCCATTCTTAAGTCTAAACGGTTCTCCAGGCCTGTCAAACGTTTTGGTTCGAACCGGCGTCCCAGTTTCGGCGGTGGTAACGCCCGGGACGATTGCAGCGAATCGGCCAACGCCCGCGCCGCCGCGGCGCCACGCCAATCACTACAACGATGAAGACCGCCACGACCGTCACCATCCTCGCCCTCGGAATCTTTTCATGTCGGCCGAAACGCTCTATTTGCTCGACGCCCACTCGCTGATTTATCAGGTGTTCCACGCCATCGGCCCGATGTCGAGCCCCGCCGGGCTGCCGACCAACGCCGTCTTCGGCTTCACGCGCGACCTCTTCTTTATTCGCGACAAGAAGCCGTCCGTCATGATGGCGATCTTCGACGCTCCCGGCCCCACCTTTCGCGACGACATCTACAAGGAATACAAGGCTCACCGCTCGCCGATGCCGGACGATTTACAGCTGCAAATCCCGATGATCCACGAGTTGCTGCCGGCCCTGGGCATTCCTCTACTCAGCAAGCCCGGCTTCGAAGCGGACGACCTCATCGCCACCCTCGCTCGCCTGGGCGATCAACGCGGCATGGAGGTCTTCGTCTGCTCCGCCGACAAGGACTGCCGGCAGCTCATCACGGAACGCGTCAAGATCTTCAACCTCCGCAAACGCGAACTCTTCGATCGCGAAGCCTTGATCAAAGATTGGGGCGTCACTCCCGAACAGGTGATCGACTATCAAACATTGGTCGGCGATTCGGTCGACAACGTGCCCGGCGTGCCCGGCGTCGGGCCCAAGACCGCGAGCCAGTATCTGCAAACCTATGGCTCCCTGGAAAACCTCATCGCTCATGTGGCGGACCTCACGGGCAAGAAACGAGAGAATCTGGAGAAGGCGAAGGACCTGCTGCCGATGAGCCGGGAGCTGGTGACGCTGAAGACCGACGTGCCGATCGAAATCGACTGGGATGGTTGGGCTCTCAAACCCTGGGACGCACCGAAGCTCTTGGAACTTTTCCGTAGCTGGGGCTTTCAGCGCTTTCAGGAAGACGTCAAAAACGCGATGCCGACCACGACGCTGCGCGAACCCGCCAAACCCGCCCCACGCTCGGAGCAAGGCGACTTGTTTTCCAGCCTCGACGACGACCAAACGCCCGCGCCGGCCGAGGCGGAAAGCGCCTGGAAACATACGTATCATCTCGTCAACGACCCCGCCGGCTTCGAAACGTTTCTGGCCGATCTGCGCAGGCAGACTCGTTTCGCGATCGACCTGGAAACGACCAGTCTCGAAGCTCATTCAGCGGAGATCGTCGGCATCGCGATTTGCTGGCGTGCGGAGGAAGCCTGGTACATCGCCCTGCGTGGGCCGGGGTGCGAAACGTCCCTCGATCCGTCGGCGACGCTGGCGGCGCTCAAGCCGATCCTGGAGGACCCGGGCGTGCGCAAGATCAACCAAAACATCAAGTATGACGCCCAGGTGTTCATGGCTCAGGGCATCTCATTAGCCGGCATTGCGGGCGATTCGATGGTCGCCGACTATTTGCTCAATGCGGGCGAACGCGGGCACGGCCTCGACACCCTCGCCGATAAGCACCTCCATCATCGCCCGATTCCGATTACGGATTTGATCGGTAAGGGAAAGAACGCCTTACGCATGGATCAGATCGCTTGCCAGAAAGTGGCGGAGTATGCGGGCGAAGACGCCGACATCGCGTTTCGCCTGTGCGACATTTTGGAGCCGATGCTCGAAAAGGAAGGTTTCAAACGCTCGACGCCGATGGAAGCCGGCCCGATGTCGCTGTACGACGACCTCGAGATCCCGCTCATCTCTGTGCTGGCGGACATGGAATTTACGGGAATTCGCCTCGACGTGCCGCTGCTGGCGAAGATGTCGACGACGATGGCCCTCGATCTCGAACGACTCGAAGGCGAGATTCACGCCCTGGCGGGACGATCGTTCAACATCGCGTCGGTCAAACAATTGCGTGAGATCCTGTTTCAAGAGCTCGGCTTCAAACCGAGCCGGCGCACCGCGATCACCAAGGCCGCCAGCACCGATCAAGAGACGCTCGAAGACCTCGCTCGCCAGGGACACGCCCTGCCGACGAAGCTCCTCGAACAACGCAAGATCGCCAAACTCAAAAGCACCTATGTCGACGCGCTGCCGGCGCTCGTGCATGCGAAGACGGGGCGGGTGCATGCGTCGTTCAATCAAACGGTCGCGGCCACGGGTCGGCTCAGCTCCAGCGATCCGAACTTGCAAAACATCCCCATTCGCAGCGAACTGGGGGGGCAAATCCGGGCGGCGTTCATTCCCCGCGAAAGTTGGTCGCTCATCGCGGCCGATTATTCGCAAATCGAACTCCGCTTCCTCGCTCACTTCAGCGCCGACGAAGTTCTCACGCAAGCCTTCGCCGACGACCGCGATATTCATGCCCTGGTCGCGTCGCAAGTCTTCGGCGTGGAGCTCAAGGACGTCACCGCGGAGCAACGCCGCATCGCCAAGACGGTCAACTTCGGCGTCATCTACGGCATGAGCTCTTACGGACTCGCCGACCGCCTCGACATCGACAAAGACGAGGCCGTCAAGTTCATCGACGCCTATTTCAAACGCTATCCGCGCGTGCTCGATTATCAGGATCGCCTTTTACGCACATGCCGCGCGAAGGGCTATGTCGACACGCTGCTGGGCCGCCGCCGGGCCGTCAGCGGCATCCGGGCGAACTCGACCTTCAAGAGCCGCAACCAGCCCGAACGCGAAGCGATTAACATGCAGATTCAAGGCTCGGCCGCAGACCTGATCAAGGTGGCCATGCTGAAGGTTCACGCAAGGCTCAAGCGCGAGAAGCGCGCGGCCCAACTGCTCTTGCAGATTCACGATGAACTCGTGCTCGAAGCGCCGCCGGATGAGGTTGACGCCGTCGTGGCGCTCGTGAAACATGAGATGGCGACCGCGCTGGGTGAGTTGGTCAAAGTCCCCCTCGGCGTCGATGTCGGCGTGGGAGGGAATTGGTTGGAGACCTGACGCTGACTAAAGCCGCGAACGCCCTTGGAGCCTGCGATGAATCGGCGAGCCTGGTTGTGTGTTTCGGCGATCGTTCCCTGTTTGCTCGACGTCGCCGTCACGATGCACGGCCAACCGGCGGCATACTGGAGCGGTGACTACTTCGCGGCTCTCGAATGCAATCCGTTGCCGCGAATTATTCTCTGGCTCGGCCCTTGGCCCTTTGCCGTCGCGGTCCTGGCGTGGCTTGCGTTCATTGGCGCCGCGATCTCATTTTTGCCGTGGCCGATGGCCATCGTCGTATCTTTTATCGTCGCGACGCTTCATGGGCTGGGCGCGGGTTCGTGGATGTTTTCGTTCGGCTGGATGGGGGCGGCTGCGGCGGTCGGCGTGCTTGTCTTTGTCGAGCAACTGATGAGTTTTTGCTGGCAGCGTGCCGGCGTGTTGTCGGCGCGTCGCCCGCCGACAATCGTGTAGGGCGGGGCTGCCGGGAGGCGAAGTCCACCAAGAGGCGCAACGCCACCCCAAATTGACGATTTGCCCCTTTCGGTGGGCTTCGCCTGCTGGCTCAACCCACCCTAGGTATTCTCCTCTCGCGGCCCGAGAACATTTGTTATTTGTTCGGCTTCGCTTGCACGCCTCGCCGCCATCGAGTATGCTTTCAAAACCAAGACAGTGCGTTTCGCCCAATTCAACGAATGGTTTATCGAGACGAATTGCAAATCGTGTCTCGATCCGCGAGTCGTCCCCCTCGTATGGGATATCTCTCATGTGGAATCGCATGTCGCAGCCTGCCGACGGATCGCCAGCCGCTCATCGTGTTCGGCGGGGTTTTTCGTTGGTCGAATTGTTG
>JBAXFO010000366.1:0-5432 GCA_037139885.1 Planctomycetota bacterium | reverse complement strand
ATGCGCGGACGCGTTCGCTGGCCATCGAGTTCGGCACCCAGTGGATCCACGTGCGCGGCTTCGACGAGTTGAAGGAGAAGAACGAAAAACTGTTTCCGACCTTTGACGCCAAACTGCGACAGGCGATCTACGAAGAATCGATCCTGTTCTTTCAAGATCTCTTCCAGAGCGATCGACCGATCCGGAGCGTGCTCGATTCGGACTCGACCTTCCTCAACGAAACGCTGGCGAAGCATTACGGCATCCCCGGTGTCACGGGCCCCCAGTGGCGCAAGGTGGACGGCGTGCGAAAATACGGCCGCGGCGGAATCCTGGGGCTGGCCAGCGTGCATGCCAAGCAATCGGGAGCCTCCCGCACCAGCCCGGTTCTTCGCGGCAACTGGGTGGTTGAGACGCTGCTGGGCGAAAAGTTGCCGCGTCCCCCCAACGTCCCGATCCTCCCCGACCAGGAAGGAACCGACAAGCTGACGACCCGGCAGATGGTCGAGCAGCACGTCTCGAACGCCTCGTGCGCGACATGCCACGTCCGCATCGATCCCTTCGGTTTCGCATTCGAGAAATTCGACGCCATCGGCCGCCGGCGCGAAAAGGAGAGCGGTGGGCAACCGGTCGATGCGAAGGCCAAGCTTCGGGACGGAACCGAGTTCGAGGGAGTCGAAGGATTGCGCGATTATCTACTGACCAAGAAGAAGGACGTCGTCGAGCGTTTGTTCTGCCAAAGGTTGCTCGGCTATGCCTTGGGCAGGACGACCACGCTTTCGGATACGTCGCTCATCGATGAGATGGTGTCGGAACTCAAGAAACACGACGGGCGGATTTCCGCGGCCGTCTTGACCATTGTTCGCAGTCCGCAATTTCGGCTGATTCGCGGGCTCGATGCGGCATCGGCCGATTAACTTCCAGGAGATCGAACATGAAAGCATTTTCGAAAACCCCCGTCCCGCGTCGAACGTTTCTGCGCGGCCTGGGCGTCAGCATGGCCCTTCCCTGGATGGAATCGCTCCCCGGTTGGAGCGGCGAGAACCCGGCGAGGCGCGACGCCGGCCCGCCGGTGCGCTTCGCTTGCCTGTTTGCGGGCAACGGCTTCCATAGCCAGCAATGGTGGGCGCGCGGCGAAGGCGCTCAGATGGAACTCGGCCGCGTGCTCGAACCGCTGCTCCCATTTCGCGAAAAGATGAATTTCATCCGCGGGCTGTACAACGCCGAGGCGCTCATCGGCGGCATCCATAGCTGCCAGACCGGCAACTTGCTCACCGGCGCCCATCTGGCCCCCGGCGGCGAAGTCCGCTCCGGCGTCAGTTGCGATCAAGTCATCGCTCAGCGTCACCGCGATCAAACCAAGCTGCCCAGCCTCGTCCTCGGCTGCGAACCCCCGATCGCGGCGATCCACAAAAACTACTCGATGATTTACAGTTCGCACATCTCGTGGAGTTCGCCGACCACGCCGACGCCGCTGGAAGTCTATCCGGCGCTGGCGTTCGACCGCCTCTTCCGCGACAACGTCGGCCGAGCCGACCGGAGCGTGCTGGATGCCGTCCTCGAAGAGGCGCGTGGCTTGCGCACTCAGGTGAGCCGAACCGATCAGCGTCGGCTCGATGAATACTTATCGTCGGTGCGCGAAGTCGAAACGCAGATCGACCGCGCCGGTCGGGCCGGACGGTTGCAAGGCTGGCGCCCCACGCTCGCTCAACCGAACATCCCTCGCCCCGCCGACGGCTTGCCGCAAGACATCGACCAGCATATGCGGCTCATGTCCGACATCCTCGTCCTCGCGTTCCAGACCGATACCACGCGAGTCTGCACGCTGAAACTCAACAACGATCATTCGTCGTTGCGATTTCCGAACCTGCCGTCCGAGCGGCCCAATCAACGCATCGACTACATGATCCACCATCTCTTGTCTCACAGTAACAACGCCGATTGGCTCAAGGTCAACCAGTTCTTCACCGAACAACTGGCTTATATCGCCGACAAGATGAATCGAATCCAGGAAGGCGAGCGAACGCTGCTCGACAATTCCATGCTTCTCTACTGCTCGAGCATGATGACCGGCGGCCACGACAACAATCAGTTGCCGGTCGTCCTCCTGGGCCGAGGCGGCGGACAGATTCGTACCGGCCGCATTCTCGACTACACCGGCCGGCCCAACCGCAAGATGTGCAGCATGTACCTGTCCCTAATGGACAAAGTGGGCGTTCGGCTCGACAGTTTCGGCGATTCCAATCAGCGGCTCGAAGAGATTTGACGTTCATGAACGAAGCCGAGCAAGACGGGCCGCTCGCGGAGATCATGGCATAAGGGGATCATCGATGAGACGTCTCGTTTGTTTCGTCCTTGCCGCATCGCGCCGGGGATGTTCCTGATGGGGAGCCCGAATCGGAGGCGGGTCGTGAGCCGCAGGAAACGCCGCACGAGTTGGAACTGACCAAAGGCTTCTAGATGGGCGCCTACGAGGTTACTGTCGGCCCGTTCAAACAGTTCGTGACGGCGTCGAAGTATCCTTACGCGGGAATCGCTCGCACCAAATAAGCGTCGCAATCCGTAGAATTCCTTGAGATCGAGCAGCGAAACGTAAGGCCGTCGGAACACGGACAATTAAGAAGGTTCTTTCAACCCCCGTTGCGGAGGACACATTCGTGAAGACCCCATTTACCAGCAGTCGTCGTCGCTTCATCAAGGGCGCCGGCGCCGCCATTGCGGGGCCGCACTTACTCACCAATGCCGCTCTCGGCCAGGGCGATCGCCCACCGGCCAGCGACCGTATTGTCATGGCCACCATCGGCTGCGGTGGACAAGGCCGGGGCGACATGGGCGGTTTCATGGGCTTTCCCGAGGTGCAGATGGTCGCGGTTTGCGATCCGGTGACCGCCCATCGCGAACAAGCCAGAGTCGCCGTCAATCAGCGATACAACAACAACGATTGCCGCGCGTACAACGACTTCCGCGAAGTTTTGGCGCGCCCCGACATCGACGCCGTCCTCATCGCCACGCCGGATCACTGGCACGCCATCATCACCATCGAAGCGTGCAAGCAAGGCAAAGATGTCTACTGCGAGAAGCCCGAGTCGCTGACAGTTCGCGAAGGCCGGGCGATGGTCGAGGCGGTTCGCCGTTATGGCCGGGTCTTTTCGGGCGGCAGCCAGCGCGTCCTCGGCGACTACGGCAACGGCGATGTGCCGCGGATGATCTGGAGCGGCGGCATCGGCACGCCGCGCGAAGCGTTCGTCAGTTGCGGCGGCCCACCCAGCGACTGCGATCTGCCGGAGTTGCCGGTCCCCGCCGGCGTCGATTGGGAAATGTGGCTTGGCCCGGCGCCGTGGCGTGGCTTCCATCCCCAGCTCATCAACTTCAACTTCCGACCGTACCGGGAATATTCCGGCTGGCAGATGACCGATTGGGGCGCTCACCGCTTCGGCGCGGCGCTGTTCGCGACTCAGCATCACCTCACCGGCCCGACGCACATCCACGTGCCCGGCCCGGAGCATCGCTTCCTCACCTTCGAGTTCGCCGACGGCTTCAAGATGTACCACGGCGGTTCGGGCAACATCACTTATGTCGGGACCGAAGGCCAGTGGCCCGGCAATCATCGCCGACCCGAGCGCCTCGCCGACATGCCCCACTACAAGGGCCGCGGCGGCATCTTCGGCGATTTCCTCCACTGCGTCAGAACCCGCGAACGCTGCTTCCGCGACGTCGAAATCGGGCACCGCGCCTGCACCGTTTGCCACCTCGGCAACATCGCCTACGCCCTCAACCGCTCGCTTCGCTGGGATCCGGTCCGCGAGGAAATCATCGGCGACGAAGAAGCCTCACGCCGGCTCGATCGCCCGAAGCGCGAGCCGTGGACCTTGTAGTAGTCCGATGTGCATACCTGCCCTCGAGTCGATTTCAGCAACCCGGCTGCTCCGAACCGCCGGGTTGCTGACAAAAACAACTTCGCTTCAGTACCCACCATCACGACGCTCTCAACCGGTCGAAGATTCCCGGTTGGGCCGATCGCACCGCCTCGGAGTCATTCCCACATGCGCTATCTCTCCTTCGCCATCCTCGCCGTGCTTCTATCGGTCACGCCCGGCTACAGCCAAAAAGACAAGAAATCGAGCGTTGCCGGCCCGATCGACATCAAGGGTAAGACCAACGAAGAGGCCCTGGCGCTGCTCATCCCGGGCATGGCCCGCGCCGAACTTCCCGATCGCAATGCGCCGCAGCAGCAGTGGCAAGCGATTTGTCTCGCCGCCGGCGCGCCGGGCAACGAGGCGAAGCGGCTGGAAGTCTGCAAACTGATGATCGCCAAACTCGGCGCCGACGTGCCCGATCCAGCGCGGTTCTGGATGCTCAAACAACTGGAATACATCGGCCGGGCCGAGTCTGTCGCCGCGGTCGCCAAGGTCGTCGAGGATCCCAGCGAAGTTCTCCGCGAGTCCGCGATTCGCTGCCTGGCCAGCAACCCCGCCGAGGAAGCGACCGCCGCCCTCGTCGGCAAGTTGTCGGCGAAGGACGCCAAGACGAAGATCGCCCTCGCCAACGCTCTGGGCTATCGCCGGGCCGCCTCTGCCGTGAGCGCGTTGGCCGGCGATTTGACGAACGAATCGCCCGCGGTCGCTCAGGCCGCCGCTCGCGCTTTGGGCCGCATCGCCAGCGCCGATGCCGCGGCACAGCTCAACAAGGCGCGCGCAGCCGCCAAGGATCCGGTGCGATTGTGGATCTGCGACGCATATCTGCTCTGCGCGGACAAGCTCGTGAAGGAGGGCAAGACGCAAGAAGCCGCCGCCATCTACAACGACCTGTACGGCAACGAGAAGAACCGCGCCACCCGCATGGCCGCTCTGGAAGGCGGGCTCCGTTCAACCGGGGACGATGCGGGCGCCCAGATCGTCAAGCTGCTGATCAGCGACGACCGCGATGCGCGCAACATCGCTCTGCTGGCAATCGCCGGCATCAATTCGAACTCGCTGAAAGCCGTGGCCGCCGCCGCTGACAATTTGCCGGTCCAGGCGCAGATCTTGCTGCTCGGCGCCCTCGCCAATCGACGCGAGAAGTCGCAAGCGGCGCTCGCCTTGAAGGCAAGTCAGTCCTCGGACGCCGAACTCCAGCGGGCTGGGATTCTCGCCCTTGGCTCACTCGGCGATGCCTCCGCCTTGCCGTTGTTGGTCGAAACCGCGTTCTCGAAATCGAAGCACGCAGATGCCGCTCGCAACAGCCTCAGCGCCATCGCGGGACCCGGCATTGATGAAAAACTGATAGCCATCCTGGCGGCCGAAAAACAGCCGTCCACGCGCATCGGCTTGATCGCGATTGTCGAGGCACGCGGTTTGGCGGCCGCGGTTCCGGCGATTCTTGAAAACGCCCGCGGTGAAGACGACGCCGTCCGTCAGGCCGCCATGAAGGCTCTCGGCAAGCTGGCCGAAGCGAAGGACATCGGCGCCATGATC
>JBAXFO010000365.1:0-5438 GCA_037139885.1 Planctomycetota bacterium | reverse complement strand
CTCAAGATCCCCGCCCCGCTCGCGTGTTTTTGGCTCGGGCGGTCGGAGTCGGAAACGGGTTGAATTCAACGCGCCGCCGGAAATCGCTGGCCGATCGCTGCCGGCAACAGCACAATTTTCTTCATGAACACCTCCAAGAAAATCCTCGCGTTCGATCTCGGCGCCGAAAGCGGTCGCGGGCTCGTCGGCAAATTCGACGGCAGCCGGCTGACGCTCGATGTCGTCCATCGCTTTCCCAACGGCGGCGTGCCCACGCTCGATTCGCTCCACTGGGATGTCTTGCGGCTCTATCAAGAAATCCTGAACGGTCTGCGCAAAGCCGCGGCCGAGCATGGCGAGCTCGCCTGCGTCGGCATCGATACCTGGGGCGTCGACTTCGGACTCCTGGGCCGCGGCGGCGCTCTGCTGGGCAACCCGCGCCATCATCGCGATCCGCATACCGAGGGCATCCTCGATGTCGCGTTCGGCATCGTCCCCAAGGCGACCATCTACGCCAAGACCGGCATCCAGTTCATGCGCTTCAATTCGCTGTTTCAACTTCTGGCGATGAAACGGGCGAAATCCCCGCTTCTCGATGGCGCCGAGACGTTGCTCCTCATCCCCGATCTGCTGCACTACTGGCTCACGGGCATGAAAGTCGTCGAGTACACCAACGCCAGCACGACGCAAATGATCGATCCCTTGACGCGTACATGGGCCACGGATCTGGTGACGGCGTTCGGCCTGCCCGACAAAATCCTGGGCACGATCGTGCAACCGGGAACCGTGCTCGGCCCGCTGCGCAACCAGATCGCCGGCCAGACCGGGCTGAGCTCGATCCCCGTGATCGCCCCCGCGACGCACGACACCGGTTGCGCCGTAGCCGCAGCGCCGGCGCGGGGAGATTCGTGGGCGTACATCAGTTCGGGCACCTGGTCGCTGATGGGGGCCGAGATCCGCCAGCCCATCACGCACGCCAAGGCCCTCGAATACAACTTCACCAACGAAGGCGGCGTCGACGGCACAATTCGCCTGCTCAAGAACATCATGGGCCTGTGGATCATTCAGGAATGCCGCCGCACCTGGGAAAATGAAGGAACCTCTTACACCTACGAAGCTTTAATGCGCATGGCCGACGAAGCTCCCGCGTTCGGGCCGATCGTCAACCCCGACGACGATTCGTTCCTGCTGCCGCAACACATGCCGCGAGCCATTGCCGATTATTGCCGAAAGACGAAGCAACCCGCCCCGACGACTCCCGGCGGCATCGTCCGCTGCGCGCTCGAGAGCTTGGCGTTGCGTTATCGTTGGACGCTCGAAAAGCTCGAAGAATTGACCGGTCGACGGCTCGACGTCATCCACATCGTCGGCGGCGGCAGTCAGAACACGCTCCTGTGCCAGCTCACCGCCGATGCCTGCAACCGCACCGTCGTCGCCGGTCCCGTCGAAGCGACCGCGATCGGCAACGTCCTCGTGCAAGCCATCGGTCTGCGCCTCATCGCCAACCTCGCCCAGGCTCGCGACATCGTCCGCGATTCGTTCGAAGTCCGCGAGTTCACGCCGGGCGATTCCGGCCGCTGGACCGAGGCGTATCAGCGCTTTCAGAGCTTGCTCGCCTCCTGAGGCGACGCGAACGAGAGACGTGCAGTCCGATCAATGAGCCGCGGCGGAGCCGTCGTTGGCGTGGATCCACACCTTCAATTTCTCGATCTCTTGGCGAAGATGGGCGGCGTTGCGGACGGCGAGCGCTTCGCCGAAGACGACGCGGACGCTGGTCGGCGTCATATTGCCGCACCAGACGGGGATGACCGGCGCGGTCACCTGGTTGAGCAGATCGCCGAGGAAGATGTCGACGTTCGCGTCATTATGCGTGACGCCAGCGACCGTCACGCCGAGCAGATCGCCGCGGCGCAGCGCCGCCACGGCCTGAGTCTGGGCGGACGCCCAATCCCCCGTGGGCGACACCGGTATCAGGCTCGAGGGCTTGGCGAGGAACCGGAGAAGCGGCGCGGCATCGCGGCCTTCGGAACTCTCGGCCAAAATCATGACGACATGCCGGTCAGTCGCCGACACCATTTGCAAACTGAGTTCCAGGCGATCGCAATTCGACGCCAGAATGACCGGGCCGTTCGTGGGCAGGTTGTCCATGCCGATGGCCTTGATCTTTCGCTTGCCGAGCGATTTCCACCAGAAGGCCGTACGCACGAAGAAATCGGGCAGCTTCCAATAAAGCAGCAGCAGGATGGCGAGCGTCATGCCCCCGGCGCCGAGAAACAAATATTGCGGCAACTCCTCGTTGTTGAACGCAGGCTTCAGCGGCGTCCCCTTATCGCGGACGATGAAATAGGTCACGTCGTGAATCCGGTAACGGCTGACGATCACCTCGTCGCCGACCTCGACGCCGTCGCCGGGCAGCTTCAAAAGCGACTTGCGCGATTCCGCCTTCAGCGTCTTCGCGCCCGCATCGGTGTCGATGATCAAGTTGTCGATCTTGCCGGCGTCGAGATCGATTTTCGCCACGGAGCCGCGGTAGAGTTCCTTCTGCACGAACTCGCGGCCAAACCAACCGCGAACCGCCCTCGGCGCCTCGCCGACTTTGCGCACGATGAAATGCTTAAGGTTCCCCCGGTCGAATTCGCTGACGATCACCTTCTCGCCCAGCGTCAGATCCTTGGGAAGCTCGAGGAGCGCGATCGTATTCTCGGCTTTCAGCGGAATGCCTTTGGGATCGGCGGCGCGCAGGTCGCCAATGTTCAAACCGTCGACGTGGTGGAACGGGTCTTTCTCGATCTTGAGAACCCGTCCCTCGATCACGTTGTCGGTTTGCTCGACCACGGGCGTCAATCCCGTGGCCCGCCCCGCGAGCACGAGCAGAAAGAACAGCATCGACGCCGACATCGCTCCGGTCACGTTGAAGAAATTGCTGACGGCGACGATCTCGCCCTTGCTCTTCTTCGGCGCCCGATGCTGCAGCAGCGAATACAACGGCACCATGTAAAAGCCGCTGAAGAAACCGATGCCGATGAGCGCTCCGACCAGGGCGTATTCGTGATCGAGCAGAAAGGCCGCGAAACCGCAAGCGGCGATCATGCCCGCGCAGCCGACCGGCACGAGGCCGAGCTCGATTTTGCCGCCCGAGAGCCAACCCGCGAGCGGACTCCCCAAGCCGACGCCCAGAGCGACCGCGGCCACGATCAAGCTCGTGTGAAAATCGTCCCACGGCGGCACGCGCGTTTGCCCGTGCATGTACATCGTCGACCGCATGTACGACACCATGAACACGAAGAACGCGATCCCCATCACCGCCAGGGCGAGAGGGCGCGAGTCGAAAACCGTCTTGAGGCCATTGGTGAGCGGCGTGATCGGGTCGAACTTTTTGGTCGGATCCGAGGGAGGGAGCTTGGCCATCATCAGACTGGCGCCGGCGCCGACGATCGACAACGCCAGCAGAATCAGGCCAATGCCCCATTCGCGATCGTGAAGCGTGAACGAGAGCAAGCCGCCGCAAACGGTGCCGAGGATGTTCGCGAGAAACGTCGACGATTCGAGCACGCCGTTGCCCTTCGACAGAGCGTGCGGCTGCAAGATCTCCGGCATGGCCCCGTATTTCGCGGGCGAGAAGAACGCGGCATGCGTGCCCATCATGAACACCGCCGAAAGAACGATCCAAACGCCGGCGTCCATGTTGTAAACGGTGCCGAGCACGAAGCCGAGAGTCACGAGGATCGAGATGAAAATTTCGGAAAACTTCCAGACGACGATCGATGTCGTTTTGCTGTAGCGATCCGCCAGATACGCCGAGGCGGTGACGAAGATGGCCCAGGGAGCGTAGAACAACAAGGGCATCAGCGAGATCGCCTGGGCTTCGGTGAAGAGGCCGCGATGAATCGCATAGAACATGGCCGCGGCGTGGATCGCCTGGTCGTTGAACCCTGCGAGAAATTGGGCGATGATGAGGCCGACGAAGGTGCGGTTTTTTAGGCTGTCGGCGGGCTGAAACGACATGGCGGCATCATCCATGGAGAGGGAGCGTTCACGATCTGGGTTCCGTGCCGCGGTCCGCTCGGCGGGCCACGATGATTGCGGAACCTCAAGCTGTTTATAGGAATTCCCACGATGAATGTGACCACCTTGCCCCCCTGGCCGCATCGCCCTCTTGACAGCAACAAGGGAACCTTCGGGCGAGCGCTCATCATCGCCGGCAGCCGCGGCATGTCCGGAGCGGCTTTACTGGCGGCGAAATCGTGCCTGCGCGGCGGAGCCGGGCTCGTGAAGATCGCCTGCCCGAGCGACACCCAAGCCATCATCGCCGCGGGGGAACCGTGCGCCATGACCGTGCCGTTACCCCAAACCGACGCAGGCGTGTTTGCGAACGACGCCTTCGCCAGTTGGTTGACGCTGCAGGCGGCGAGCGATGTAGTCGCTCTGGGGCCCGGTTTGGGGCGCGGGGTGTCGATCGATGTGATGGTGGCGTCCTTTATCGCGCAGCGGACGAAACCCATGGTGCTCGACGCCGATGGCCTCAACGCCATGGTGGGTCAGGACGCCGCCTGGCGCAAAAGCGCGACGCCGATCGTCATCACGCCGCATCCGGGAGAGTTCGCTCGGCTCACGGGGCTGACGGTGAAAGACGTGCAGTCCAAGCGCCAAGAGCTGGCCACGGCGTTCGCCCAGAAGACGGGAGCTGTTGTCGTGCTGAAGGGGGCGGAGACGGTCGTCACCGATGGCCAACAGCTCTACATCAATGACACCGGCAACCCCGGCATGGCGACCGCGGGGGCGGGCGATGTCCTCACGGGGCTGGTGGCCGCGCTACTCGCTCAGGGCTTCGCGCCGTTCGCGGCGGCTCAGCTTGCGGTGAACCGTCATGGCCGGGCGGGCGACCTGGCGCGCGATACAATCGGTGAAGTCAGTCTGATCGCAACCGACATCGTCGAATTTCTGCCAAAAGCGTTGCGCGAGGTCTATGGCCGCGCTTCCGTTTGACGTCGATGCGGGTTATATTCTCAAACCACTACAAGCGCCGAGCTTATCCCCGAAGCTCGGAGGCCGTCGCCCCGGGGCTTGGTGACGACATGGAAATCCAGTGCCCGACCTGTCAGAAACGTCTCTCGATCGGCGACCAGTTCGCCGGCCAACTCGTCAAGTGCCCGGCATGCAGCGGCGTCTTCATGGCGCCATCGCTCGCCGCGCCCGCGACACCCGCCGCGGTTCCCGTCGCCGCGTCGCCGCCCGATATTCTCCCCTTCTCGGGCGACCCGCTGCCCCGTCCGGAAATGCCCTACATGCCGCCGCCGCCCAGGCCGCCCGCAGCTCCGCTGCCCCCGCTTGAGGAAGAGCCGACCGGGCCGCTGAGCGATTACACGAAGTCGTCGACATGGCATCTGCGGCCCGACATCGTTCGTTGGATTGCGCCGGTGTCGCTGACGTTGGTGTTTGTGTTGTCGTTCTTCAACTGG
>JBAXFO010000364.1:0-5442 GCA_037139885.1 Planctomycetota bacterium | reverse complement strand
GTCTTCTTGAGAACGAGTTGATTGCTGCAGCAATCAACTCGTTCTCAAGAAGACGACGTTTCGCGATGCGGGCTCCGTGCCGTTAACCGGGGCGGCGGACGATCCCGACTGGACCCCCGAGTATCCCGGCCTCACCGATAAGCTCGATATCGGCAGCTGGGACAATCCCCCCTTCCCTCCCTACAGCACCAAGAAATTGATGGAGCGGATCAACAAGACCGACGAAGATTTTTGGACGCGTTACCGGGCCACGCCGAAAGCGTACATCACGCTCGCGGATGGCCAGAAGCTCTTCGGAACGCGCTTCGGCCAATTGACGTCGTTGCGGATTGAGGTGCCGGCCGATCGCGATCCGCAAACCGTCGCCGACGATTTCACGAAGAGGCTGCTGGCGGAATTGAACCCTGCGGAAGGGGGCTTTGTCGTCCAGAACATTCGCGAGCAGGCTCTCGCGGCTTCGGCCGGGGCCACCGATTTCGGCGGGCTGTTCCTGGGGTTTAGCTTCTTCCTGATCCTCTCGGCGCTGCTGCTGGTCGGCTTACTCGTGCGGCTCAATCTCGAACGGCGGGCGAACGAAATCGGCCTCCTCGCGGCCACCGGGTGGACGCCTTCGCTCATCGGCCAATTGCTCCGGCGTGAAGGGTGGGCGCTAATTCTCGTCGGAGCGGGCCTGGGTCTTTTCGCGGCCCACTGGTTCGCCGCGGCGATGCTGCGTCTGCTGGCGGTGCAATGGCCCGGGCAAGGCACGCTGCAATTTTTGAAGCTCCATGAAACGCCTTTGAGCTACGCCATCGGGTTCGCCGCGTCCGCCCTCGTCAGCGCGATCACGCTTCGCTGGGCGATCCGCATGCTGCGCCGCTTGACGCCCCGGCAACTTCTGCAAGGCGATCTGACGCCCCTCGCTCAAGGCGCCACGCCGAGCGGGGAAAGATCGTTGTGGTCGCGGTGGAGCACGTGGATCTTGCTCCTGACATCCCTCGCCGCGGCCGGAGCGCTCGCGGCCACGCGTTTTGCGACGGATCACGAAGCGCTCGCCGGCTCGTTCTTCGGGGCCGGCTTCTTGGCGCTGGCGGCGCTCTTGACCATCGCCTGGCTCTGGCTTCGTTCCCGCCGCCGCACCAGCGATCCGCAGCCGACGCTCCTACGCCTGGGCGTGCGCAATGCGGGCCGCAACCCCGTGCGCAGCCTGCTCACCATCGGTTTGCTGGCGGCGGCGGCGTTCATCGTCGTCGCCGTGCAAGCGTTCCATCACGAGCCGGCGGTCGACTTCTTTCAAAACCATGGCGGCTCCGGCGGCTTCCGCCTCTACGCTCAAACCGAAGTCCCCCTCTATCAAAACCTCAACGATCCCATCGTGCAGGACGAACTCGGCATCAAGCCCGAAATCGGCGGCGCCATCGAAGACATCCAATCGTTCCGCGTGCAGCCCGGCGACGACGCCAGTTGCCTGAACCTGTACAAACCCTTACGGCCCAAAATCCTCGGCGTCCCCCCCTCGCTCGTGCGCGAAAACCGCTTCGCCTTCGCCGGAGCGTTGCCGCAAGTCGGACAAACCAACCCCTGGCTGTTGCTCGACTCGTCCCCAGAGGACGGAACGATTCCCGCCATCGTCGACGCCAATTCGGCCCAGTGGATCTTGAAGGTCAGTCTCGGCGGCATCTTGCCTGTCAAGAACGCGGCCGGGGATGAGATCAAGCTGCGCATCGTCGGCTTGCTGAAGGAGAGCATGTTTCAAAGCGAAATTCTCGTCGGCGAAGCGTCGTTCCTCAAAATCTTCCCGGCCCAACAAGGCTACCAGTTCTTTCTGATCCGCTGCCACGAGCGAAATCAGGCCGCCGTGCGCGACGCTCTCGCGACGGCCTTGGCTACCCAGGGGGGCCAGGTGCGGCCGACGTTCGATCGCCTTGCCGCGTATCTCGCCATCGAAAACACTTATCTCAGCACGTTTCAAGCTCTCGGCGGCTTGGGCCTGTTGCTCGGCGCGCTCGGCCTGGCCATCGTGCTCGTGCGCGGCGTCTGGGAACGCCGGGCCGAATTCGCTCTCTTGCGAGCGCTCGGTTTCCGCGGCCGACAACTCGCGACCATGGTCCTCGCCGAAAATGGCGTGTTGCTGCTGCTGGGATTGGGCGCCGGCTGTCTCGCGGCACTGGTCGCCATCGCCCCGCACCTCATCGGCGGCGAGGCACGCGTCGTCTGGAGTCAGATCGCTCTCTTGCTCCTCGGCGTCAGCGCCCTCGGGATGATCGCCGGCCTCCTTGCCGTCATCAGCTCCCTGCGGACGCCCGTGTTGACGGCGCTGCGCCGGGAATAATCAGTCAGCCCCATCGCGGCTCATCCGAATCCTTTCAAAAAAACGGCGCCGGAAGCCTCTCTCGTCGCCCCAATCCACCTCGACTGTGCATTTCAACGCCGCCTGGGGTTGACCCGTTTCGGCGGTTCGTTATCGTCGTGCGCTGGCCGTAGTGTGTTTGGCAAGAAAGGCCTCGATGATCGCCCGCTGCGCGACAAGCCGATTTCAACGGACCGGGATCCTCACGCGAAGCCCGCGTGTCGGATTCGCTGCGCTCATCGTGGTTTGCCTGGCTCTCTCGGGATGCCTCGCGCCGAATCGGTGCGACGCCTGGAAGCCGGTGAACATCGCCCAACCGCAGCATGCGCCGGCGACTCCGAGTTCGCTCGACGCCGGCAAAGACGCGAATTCCGCGGTCGCCAAGAAACTCCGCGACGAGTTCATCGCCGAACCGACCCGGCCGCACGCCTTCGCCTTGGCGGAATTCCATTACGCTCACGGCGATCTCGCCGACCGCGCCGGTTCCGAGGCGTCGATCGATCATTTTTATCTCTCGGCCTCGTATGCGTATTATCACTTATTCGCCATCCCCGATGGCCAGACGCCGAATCCGCGCATGTGGGATCTCTACCACTCGTCCCTGGCCCGCTGCATCCAAAACGGCCAGTCGAAGGGGCGGCTCGACCCGCATAAGGAGCTCGTCGTCCTCGGCGCCGACCAACCGCTCAACGTGCCGCTCGATCATCAGGCTGGGCCCTGGAAGGCGGACGATTTCGATCAACTTCTCGTCGTCGGCGATTACGACACGACGGAAATCGTCCGCCGCTACAAACGCGACGGCCTGGGCGTGCCGCTCGTGGGCATTCGCCTGCGCCGCAACGACGGCACGCCGCGCGACGCGTTCCTCGCCCCACGGCAATCGTTCTCCGTCACGGCCGTCCTTCGTCCCGATCTCGACTGGCTCGTCGGCAAAAAGTCGGCCCGGGCGAAAACGAACGAAATCGAACTCGCAGGAGGCGCGAACCGAACCTCCCTGCAAACCATGACGGAAACGTCCGCCCGCATCGAGCTCATCGATCCCTCGCGCTCGGCCACGGTCGACGTCGGCAGCCGTTCGCTGCCGCTCGCGGGCGATTTCTCCGCCGCGTTCGCCGCTTGCGAAGATTGCCGCTCGTTCATGCGGCTCGATTGGCTCGGCTTCCGCGAACCGTCCCGGCTCGACAAACTCTCTGGCCTCTTTTTTCTCGAACCGTATCAACCTGGGAAAATCCCCGTCGTCTTCATTCACGGCCTCTGGTCCGATTTCCACACCTGGGACGAAACGCTCAATGAAATCCGCATGAATCCGATCATTCGCGAACGCTACCAATTCGCGGTCTACCTCTACCCCACCGGCAACCCGTTCACGCTCAACGCCATGAGACTCCGTAAGACGTTGGCCGAGATGCGCGCCCTGGTCTCAGAGCCTGATCCCGCGATGAACGAGATGGTCCTCGTCGGCCATAGCATGGGCGGCATCCTCGCCCGGCTGCAGATTTCCGCGAGCAACAACACGCTTTGGGAAAACGTTTCGAAGCGGCCGATCGAATCGTTGAAGGCGGAACCCGACACCTTCGACGTGCTCAAGTCGACGTTCTTTTTCGATCCGAACCCATCGGTCAAACGCGTCGTCTTCATCGGCACGCCGCAAAAGGGCTCGAACCTCGGCGGCAGTTGCCTGCGCCGCGTCGCTTCAAGTCTGGTTCGTCAACCGGGCGAAATCCAGGCCGCGGTCAAGAAGCTCAGCGAAGACAATCCCGGCGCCTTCAAGCCGGCATTCCTCGGCGGCTTGCCCACGAGCATCGACAATCTCGCCACCGACAACCCCACGCTCAAAGCCATCAACCGCATGCCGCTCAATCCGCAAACGCAACTGCACTCGATCGTCGGCCACGGCAAACTGCTCCCCTTGTTCCAACCCGGCGACGGCGTCGTGCCGACCGCCAGCGCCCGCCTGGGGGGCGTCCGCAGCGAACTCCTCATCGACGACTGGCACACCCACGTCCACCGCGACCTCCGCTCGATCCGCGAGATCGAACGCATCTTGCACGAACACCTGGAAGACGCCGACCGGCCCAAGCAGTGACATCGGGCAAGCGTCGGCATGGTGGAATTCATCATGACTGGCCCGCGACGTGTTCCCCCACTCCCTTTTTAACGCGACTTTCGACGCATGTCTGACGTTCCCGCAGAAGGTCGCGAGACTCCAAACCGGGAACGCTTCCGCAAGGTTTCACCTATATCCCGGAAATCTCGCGGTTGAGCAACCGCTTCCAGGCGTTTTCGAGAACGCCGCGCGAGGCCAACAGCTTGCTTTTGTCCGCGAGGCCATCGAGCCGAATAGCGCCGCTCGCTTTTTTCGCGCTATGGCAGGAGACGCAATATTGATTCAAAACCTCCGGCCCCTCGGCGGCGAACGCCTGGCCCGACGCCAGCGCTCCCACCACAAGGCAGATTCCGGCGGTCGCGGAAAATGAAGCGGCGAAGAAGCGCCGCTTGGCCGAAGTTTCTTCATGCCGCGAGCCGACAAAGTCGATGGAACCGGTACAAGCTACGCGAACGTCGCGACCGGAAACTTCGGTAAGATCCATGCACGCGTTCGGGACATTTCGAGATTGCCTGCTCGTCCCCGCTTGCCGGCTCGCTTGCCTTTTCCTGCTGGGGCTCTGTTCGAATTCCGCCCAAGCCAGCGAAACCGAAGAATGCGCGGAGGTTTGCGCGGCATCGGAAACGCCGCCAAAGCGCCGAAAGATCGAGCTTGAGGCAAGCTGGGACGACGGGCTGTGGTTCACCTCGGCAGATCAGCAGTTTCGCATCCACGTCGGCGGCAGCGCCCAAATCGATTCGACCTGGCTGATCGGGCCGCAGAGCGCGTTCGCTCTTCCCAACGGCCAGGCGAACGGCATCGGCAACGCGGCCGGCACGTTCTTGCGCCGCGCCCGCCTCCGTGCCGATGGCGGCATCTTCGAACAGTTCGATTACATCGTCGAATACGATTTCGCCAACGCGGCCAACGAAAACGAAGGCCTCCAGCCCCCGTCGTTCGGCAATCTGACCACCGCCCCCGTGCCGACGAACATCTGGATGCAAATGCGTGATGTTCCCTATCTAGG
>JBAXFO010000363.1:0-5448 GCA_037139885.1 Planctomycetota bacterium | reverse complement strand
CCCCTCGGGCGTCAACAAGGCGTCGGGGCTGAAGGCTGCCTTGAAGCAACTGGATATTGAACCGCGACAATGCGTCGCCATCGGGGATGCCGAGAACGATCATGCCTTCTTGACGATGTGCGGTTGCTCGGTCGCCGTCGCGAATGCTCTGCCGGCGTTAAAAAATATGGCGGATATTGTGACGGTCGCCGACCATGGCGCCGGCGCCATGGAGCTTATCGACGCCCTGATCGACACCGATCTCGCCGGCGTGATTCCGCGGCCCCGCCTCGAACCCGTCGTCAATTGACTTCGGGGACAGGTTTCTCATGGACGCGCACCGCATTATCGGCCGGGATGATTCCCGAGCCGAATTTCTTTGCGTAAACTTGCGTCAACTCCGCGCCGTACAGGAAGACTTGCGCGGCGTAATAGAGCCAGATCAGCAGCGCGGCTAACGATCCGGCGGCGCCATAGGCCGAGCTCACCGCGCTATGCGCCAGGTAAACGCCGATCGCATACTTACCGACGTTAAAGAGAATCGACGTGACGAACGCTCCAAGCCAGACATCGCTCCAGGCAATGACGGCGTCCGGCAAATAACGATACATCATCGCGAACAGAATCGTGATCAGCACGAAGGAGAGGAACGGATTGATGATGATGGCCCAGGCCGTGAGCGGCGAATGTTCGAACTGGGCGGACACGGTCGAGAGCGTCGTCGTCACGACGAGCGAGGCCAGAAGAAGAAGCGCCGTGCCCAAGACCATGGCGAACGAAAGAAAACGATCGGCGACGAACCCCATCCAGCCGCGGCCGGTGCGTGTTTGGACGTTCCAGATGGCGTTGAGGGCGCCTTGCAGTTCGCCGAAGAGCCCGGCCGCGCCGACCGCCATGACCGCCACGCCGGCGACCGTCGCCCAAAGGGTCGTCTGCGGTTGGGAGGCGCTGGCGAGCGTCGACTGCAAGAACTGAGCAGCGTCTTTGCCGACCAACTCGGTCAGTTGCCGTAGCAGTTCGCCCCGGGCCGCTTCTTCGCCGAAGATCATGCCCGCCACGGCCGTGCAGATGATGAGCAACGGCGCCGCTGCGAAGGTGGCGTAAAACGCCAGCGCCGCGCCGATTCGCGCCGCATTGTCGGCGAGCCATTCGCGGGCGGCTTCCGCGAAAAGTCCAGGGAGGTCGCGCCAGGTCATGGCAATCTCGTGTTGTTGTTAATCGTTTTCAAGAGCGTATCGACATCGACGGGCTTGACCAGATGAAGATCGAAGCCGCTGGCTCGGGTGCGTTCTTTGTCGGCTTCCTGCCCCCAGCCGGTGAGGGCCACGAGGAGCATGGCCTGTCCCCATGGCCGAGCGCGCAAGGTGGCGCCGATTTCATGTCCTGACATTTGCGGGATCCCAAGATCGAGGATGGCGATCTCGGGCGGATTTTCATCCGCCAGCGCGATCGCCGTCGGGCCTTCGTACGCGACCGCGACACGATGACCGCACATTTGCAAGATTTCCGCCAGGCTGTCGGCCGCGTCGCGATTGTCGTCGACCACCAGGATCCGGCGACTGACGTTGGCGCCTTCCGACGACAGGCGAGGGTTTGGGTCGCCCAAAGCGACGGGCGCGTCGGCACGAGGCAGACGGACGACGAACTCGCTGCCGCGGTCTAAACCTTCGCTCGTCGCCGTCACCGTGCCGCCGTGCAGTTCGACGAGTTGTTTCACAAGCCGCAAACCGATGCCCAGCCCCCCCTGGGTGCGGTCGAGAGTGCGATCGACTTGGGCGAAGAGATCGAAGACGCGGCTGAGCATTTCGGCGGGAATGCCGACGCCGGAATCGCGAACGGCGATCATCGCCTCGCGCTGCGTCGCTTCGGCGCGGACCCAGATTTCGCCGCCGCGATCGGTATATTTGGCTGCGTTATTGAGCAGGTTGGCGATAATCTGGGCCAACCGTACGGGATCGGCGTCGAGCCAGATCGGTTCATCGGGCATATCCACATGCACGCGATGGTCGAAAAGATCCAGGAGCGGTCGACTCGTTTCGAGAGCGATTTGTACGACGGATGCGACATCGACGCGGATTTTCCGCAGATCCAGTTTGCCGCGCGAAATTCGCGAAACGTCGAGCAAATCATCGACGAGCCGCACCATGTGGTGGACCTGCCGCTCCATGGTGGCCCGCGCCAACCGGGCCGCTTCGCCGACGCCGTCCGTCATGTTCAAGATGTGCAGGGCGTTACGTACGGGAGCAAGCGGGTTGCGCAGCTCGTGAGCGAGCGTCGCCAGGAATTCGTCCTTGCGGCGATCGGCTTCCTGCAATTGCGCGGCCAAACGCTGAAGGGAGGTGACATCGGTCGCGATCATATAGCCGCCGCGGACTTCGCCCTGGCGATCGAAAAACGGCATGGCATGGGTGACGATATGTTTGATTTCGCCATCGGGAAAAATCACTTCGAGTTCCCAGTCGCGGAGCGGAGCTCCCGTTCGCAAAGCATGTTGCATGGGAAATTCGGCGGCTTTCAACATGCGTCCATCGCGGGCGATCGCGAACGTGGCAGCTCCGTCGGAACCAGGGGCGGCCGCCATCGAGAGATTGCCGTGCGCGGGACTGCGCATCATGGCGCGGGCGGCGGGATTGCCGGTGACATCGTCGCCGCGAGCGTCGTTCGACCGAAAAATCGCGATGGGACTCAGCTCCACGAGCGTGCGCAGTTCCGTGACCGCTTCCAGAATGGAATCTTGCGCCGCGCGGCGTTCGCTCACGTCGCGGAACACGAGAACGCTGCCTGTGATGACGCCATCGGCGTTTCGTATGGGGGCGGCGCTGTCGTCGATCGGCGTCTCCTTTTGGTCGCGACCGATCAAGAGCGCATGATTCGCCAGTCCGACGACGACCCCCTTCCGCAGGCACTCATGAATGGGATTGGCGATCGTTTCCCGGCTGCGTTCATCGACGACGGCGAAGATCTCGTTGATCGGACGCGTGAGCGCCTCAGCGCCCGTCCACGCCGTGAGCCGTTCCGCGACGGCATTGAGAGATGTGACACGTCCTTCCGTGTCGGTCGTGATGACGGCGTCGCCGATGCTGGCGAGCGTGGTGCGAAACCACTCGCGTTGATAGTGAAGTTCCGTGTTCGACTTTTCGAGGGCGGCCGTCCGCTCGGCGACGCGTTGTTCGAGTTCGGCGTTGATGCGCCGCAAGGCTCCTTCGGCGTGTTGGCGCGCGTCGATCTCTCGGGCCAACTCTTCCGGACTGCGCATCGCGAGAGCTTTGGGCACGATCGGAATGAGCGCCAAAACGGTCGTCCATGAGACGACGGCCGTGATCAGCTTGATGAGCCCCAAAAGCCGGTACGCAGGCCACCAGAAGATGACAGCTTCCATCAGGTGCGTCATGCCGCAGGCGAGGATAAACATGCCGAAGAGGACAAAGACGCCGCGAAAAGGGAGATCGCTTTTGCGAAAGATGAAAAACCCGAGAACGAACGGGATCGCCAGGTAGGCGGACCAGACGCCGATATCGGAGAGGATGTGCAGCCAGCCGTGGATCGCTGTCCAACGGCCACAGAACCAGCGCGGGCTGAAATCGCTGCCGTCGAACAGAAGCCTCAGGAAATCCACGGACACCTCCCGCAGGGTCAGATCGCGTCCGATGTATGTCGTCCGGTCATCGCTATTGTAACGTCCCCTTCTCTAGAACGAAGGATTGCACGTAGAAAATTCGGCTCAGGTTTTCGCCAAAGGCGCGGCCATAGTCGCCATCGGCGCCTTGGGCGCGAGCGAGTTTTCGGCGACCGGCGCTGGGGTTACCGTGCGATGCACGAAGCGTAGTTTTTCAATAACGGGATCGGTGAGCACGAAGGGATACGCATCGGGCATGCCCAGGCCGCGATTGAGGTTATTGATGACGCACGTGAGGGCGAACCAATCGTCGAGCATGGACTGAAAGACATCGCTGCGCACGCTATCGGGCTTGTTCGGGCTGCCCGATTTTTCGCCCGGCAGAGCCGAGCGCGACGACACGCCGAACCAACGCGCCGTCTCGACAGAATCCATCATGTGCATGTAATGAGCCCACGTCTCGGCCCAGTCTTCCCAGGGATGGCTGGCCGCATAGGCGCTGATGAATCGCTGACTCCAGTCCGCCGGGGGGCCCTGTTGATAGTGACGCTCCAGCGCTTCGTTGTAGTCGACCGATTCATCGCCGAAGCAGGCCCGGAAGGGTTGCAGAAGCGGCGACTTCGCGATCAACCGATCCCAATAGTAGTGGCCGATCTCGTGGCGAAAATGGCCGAGCAGAGTCCGGTACGGTTCGCCCAGAAGCGTGCGGCGTTTCTCGCGTTCGACATCGTCGGCTTCGGCGACATTGATGACGATGACCCCTTCGTTGTGCCCGGTCAAGATGTGGTTCGCCGGGCCTTCGGTCGGTTCGGTATCCGCGAGAAATTCGAACGCCAGGCCACCTTGCGGATCTTCGACCTTATTCTGAAGCGGCAGACACAGAGCCAACAAGCTGTAAACGAGCCGTCGTTTCGCGTTTTCAAGACGCCGCCACGCGTCTTTTGCCCCCGGCCGCTGGAGGTCGGGGATCACACGAGTGAGCCGGCACGAAAGACAAAGCGGATTGGGATCGTCGGCCGCCACCACCCAGTTGCAAACTTCGTGTTCGGTGAAGTTCGCGCATAAGCGGTAGGTGGCGCCCCGCACAGAATTCGCACGCCGCCAGAGGCCTGGGCCAGCGGCGTCCAGCGAGCAGACCTCGCGATCGTCGGGAAAGAACGCCAGCGCTCGGCTACACGAAAGGCATTTGGTGTTCTCGAAGAACACCGGACGCAAACATGAATCGCAATGATCGATCTTCATAACAGAACCCGTTTGGTCGTCGACTTACACGCGCAGATCTTTGCACACTAGCCAGCAGTCCGCTGCCCGCTCAAAACCCACTCGTGCAGAACGCTAGGCACGTTCTATGCCAACTCCGACCGCCCCGCACCGGCACATAATATGCTTCCTTCGATAAGCGAACGGATGGCGCTCGAAGTCGCTTTTCGCTCGATGGCGAGGAGTTTGATGATGCCCCAAATCCCGTTTCCGAATTCCCCGTTGGCCGTCGGCGCGAAGCCGCCGCCACAATCCACCGCCTCGACACGAAGCGGGGTATTCGCCTATAACGGGCCAGCCGCCGTGCTCGCCGCGCTGATCGCCACCGCGGCGATTACGGTTTACATGTTGGTCGTGCCGAGAATGCTAGGCATTGAAGAAATGGATATCGGCATTACCGTCGGCCAGCTTTCCGCTCCGAACTATGCATGGCTCGCTTTTTTGATGCGCGTGGCCTGGCATGTCGGCAATGGCCTCGTGTATGTCTTCGCCTACGCCGGCATTCTGCTCTACTTTCAAAAACAAAGTTCCTTGATGACCGGCGTTATCTTCAGCGTCGTCTTGTTGGTCTTGGGGCCGATGCTGTTCATTCC
>JBAXFO010000362.1:0-5454 GCA_037139885.1 Planctomycetota bacterium | reverse complement strand
TCAGATACCATCGTCGACCGCCGAAAGCACAAGGCGTGCCGAACACGATTGGGCCTGATACCTTAATTAATTCGGAGGATGGACAATGGCCCTGGTGATTCCTGACGACCTACAGGCGTTTCTTCGCGGACGGAAGCAGCTGAAGTATGACGCCAGCGAATGCGAGCCGGGCCAGATTAAACTACTTTCCCTGAGTAAGCTGGCGGAAAGCGAGATTTGGATCAACGCCCGTCCTGCGAAAGACCCGCAGGGCGATCCACATGCCGGAGAGGAGGGATATTACGGTATCCCTGCGGTCAATTTGGTAGCCGACGCCGAAGGCTATGAACCGGAGTATATTCTGCTCTGGTTGCCGGGCGAGCAGATGTACGGGACTTGGGACACAGACCACGCCGAATTGTTTGTGTTTCCGGACGTCACCTGGGCGAACATCGTCGCTGATCCATTGCCGTACGTTGCCGCCCAGTGGGAAGGCGGAGATCCCGGAGTTCCGTTTGTGCCGTATCCAAAATACCCCTACCGCGAGGGTCGGCCGTTCTAAGGTGCGCCGAACCGACCGGGGCCGCATTCTTTTTTCGCGAAGCACCACGTTGTTGCAGCGGTCCCGGCGGGTGAATTTGGTCGTTCGGCGTTTTGGCCCACGTGACATCGCAAATGACCCTTCACTCGGTCGCCACATTTGAAGCGAGGTGCGCTGACTGCGGGCAAGTGTTTGTCGCTCCGCATTTGGGAGATTTTGCGTACGGCGAGTTCGTGCTTTTCGGTGAATTTGGAACGGCCTACGCCTTCTTGATCGCCGGAAATCCTGTTTGGAATCTCGCCGAATCCTTGGGATGCCCAAATGTGCTGCGCGCTACCGCCGGAGTCGCCGACCAGATTGCAGGACAATCGATAGGGCCAGATCCCGTTTGTCCGGCGTGTCATTCGCGAAGCCTAGCAAGCTGGGGAGGACCGCGTGCCGGCAGCATAGAAATTCCCGAAGCGAGTTTTGCCTCATTCGACCGCCTGTCTCAGGATGAGCGAGAGAATGCCTTACGCCAGGACGGTGGGGACAAGTTACGGTAGGGAATGCGGGACAATCGCCGCACAACGTGTTCCAACTGACTGCGGCGGCATCACGCAAAATCCGTGTCACAGTTTCGCCGGCCGCAGCAAGTGAACTCAAACGATCGCCCGCGGGCCGTTGCCCGGATCCTTGACAGGATGGTTTATTGCAAATGTCCGTGGTCCCGAACGAGCGCTTTTTCCCTAGCCGAGCATCCTCGCTACGTTGCGCACCCGGTTGCGGGAAAAAGAAGTTCGGCCTCAAATCGTGGAAGTCCCTCTATGAGCATCGAAGCCCATGTCTTCACGCCGGAGTCGAAAGCGGTCGCGATTCCCGAATTGACGACGGACATGGCTACCGTCAAGGTGTTCGCACGAGTGATTCGGAACTTCCGCGATTGGTCGCACTTCGATATCGTTGGCTCCGGGAACCTGCAGGACGTTGACTTGATCTGCGGATGGCTCCCATCACCCGTCGCATCAGAAATCGAGGCGGCGATAACGAGCAGGAATCGGCAGTCAATCGAAGGATTCCTGATGGAAGGCAACCTCGGCGCGTGTGGTGTCGGCGTGAGGGACATTGCAAGTGTGTCGCCGGACGAACGAGCGAACCTCGCGGAAGTCGAGGGAGGCGACGATTTCGTCGAGGTCATGAGAAATGCGATGGTTGATTACGATGCCTATTCCGCGGCGGGCAGAAATGATTTGTCGATTCTGTTGCAGTTTCGACTAACACAGGTGATCGCAAAACAGCGCGGCGGAGTTTGGACCGATCCAGTCTCAGGCGATTATCTTGTAGTAGCAAAAGGTCAGTGGGAACGGTTGCCGTGCCTCGCGGCTTTCGAGGAGCAGAATTCGTAGAAATAAGTACGGCCGAACCAAAGCATTCGACGCCAACCGGGGCCGCATTCTATCTTCGCGCGACTCCACGCCGCTGCAACGGCCCCGGCGGGTGAATTTGGTCGTTTAGCGACAAGAAAGCTACCCTTTTCACGTCGTCTGTTCGTAGATCGGCAATACGGAAATGATCGCGGTCAAACATTACCTACAAGTGACGAATGACCACTTCAAACAAGGCGCTGCGAAATGCGGTGCTGCAACCAACCGCCCGTTCCAGCACGGAACCGCTAGAAAACACAAAAAGCCTGGTAAACCAGGCTTTTTGCAACATTGTCCGGCTTCTTGCGAAACCGTGCAAAGCGAACGGATACCCCCAAGGGGACTCGAACCCCTGTCTTAGCCGTGAGAGGGCTAACTTTGTTGCATTTTCCCTTGTTTTTTGATGGAAAGAAGTGTAGTTTCTCCCTTGGAGACTCCCAAAACGACACTTAAATCGACACTTCGAGACTTCGGGTGAAAAATGCCTATTCCCGAATTGATGAGCTACGACGAGCATCAAAACCGCTGGGTCAAGTGGTATCGCAAGAGCCGCTACACCATTTCTGCGGGCGTTCTCGGCGGCAACGGAAAGACAGATACGGTCAAGGCCGCGAATGAATGGTGGTCAGCAAAGCGTGCCGAGATCGACGGCAAGGACGCCCCTGGCTCTACGTCCGCGAAGCTGAAATTCCTTGAGGATTTCGTGGGGGAGCCGATCACGGACAATACCGATGCCGCCCTAGCGATGTCCGCTTTCATGGAGCATTACCGCGACAAGAGGATACCGTCCGAAGTCCTCGACGCGATCTTGACGCCAGAGCGTCACGCTTCCCTCAAGGCGTCCGCCAATCGGCTCCTCGATTCGGTAGCGGCTCCCGCTGGTGAATCGAGCATCAAAGAGCATTTCCGCCAATGGGCAGACGTTCAATTCGCGGCGAACAAATCCGCCGCACGAAAAAAGATGAACGTCCACATGCTGAAATTCTTCGTCGATTGGATCGGCGAATCGACGCCAATTTCAGAGATAAATGAAACTACCTGGAAAAGCTACTGGCATCATCTCGCCGCGACTTCCCACGATTCGGGATACAAGCGACGAATCCAGGCGACGGCGAGAATGTTCCTCGAATACCTTGCCGAACAAAATTTGATTGAACTGCCCCGCAACATCGGATCGAAGCTATTGACATTCAAGAATTCGCCGAAAACGATCAAGCCGAAAGACGTGCCGACGATCAAGAAACTCCTAGGGGTTGCTAAGGGACAATTACGGCTCCATGTCTTGCTAGGCTTGAATTGTGGAATGCTCCCAAAGGACATCTCCGAATTGCGTCACGATATGGTTGATTGGACAGCCGGGACAATCACTAGGAAACGGACGAAGCTGGCAGACTGTGCCACGGCTCCGACCGTGACGTATCAGCTTTGGGACGAGACGTTCTCCCTTCTCAAAGAGCATCGGTCGCAAAATGCGGATTACGTCCTGGTAACGAAATCAGGGAAGCCGTGGGTCATCAACGAAATTGAAAGCAAGATCGGCGGCAAGTATCGCAACAGCAATTCAATCGCAAGTTGTTTTCGGAATGCCGTTGCCAAGGTCAATGGGCTTAAAATTAGCCCGAAAGACTTGAGGACCACGGCAGCCACCTTGCTCGCCGATCATCCGACGTTCAAATTCTACGCGCTTCATTTCCTGGCGGATTCGCCGAAGGGGACAGCCAATAAGAATTACGTTGTCCCGTCTCAGTCTGAATTCGACGACGCGATCAAATGGTTAGGCGGCAAGCTGGGTTAAGAATCGGATCAATCTCTTGTCGGGGTATTTGGCGATTGAAAGAAAAACCTCCCCGCCCAACGAAAAATTTTCGCCGCCGATTTTTGCGTCCGCCGTCTGCCGAAAGTCCGAGCTTGGGGACGACCCCAGCGACCCGCCGAGATTTTCATTCTGGAACAAGAACTGATGGGGGCTGGACCAGCATGGGGATAGGAGCCAGCCCCCAGGTTTTTTGAAACGAGTTTCCGAATTGAAAACTCTGCAACACGGAAAACCCAGTAGTCAGGATTACCCCGAAGATTTCATCCGAATGAAGAGCTTCGCAGGTGCCGCATTGAAATAGAGGGTCAATGCGGGACAGAGCCACCCTTCCATATCGGCTTCAGCCCACCGATAGACGTTGCCGCCGCCCTCCTCCCGAACCCATTCCAGGACGATCTGGGCGTCAGGAAAATACCCCGCCGAGAATACGGCGACGAAACCTTTCTCAGCGTCGGGAATCTGGCTGGTCGCCACGTCGATGATGCGATCCGCTCCGCCGACGAACGGCTCCCTCGCGAGGCCGACGGCTGGATCATCGAAGACCCACATGCCTTCCCATCGATACGGCTTGATGACGAAAATCGAATTGCTCATAGTTATTCTCTCAAGAGGATGGTTTAGGATTATCGGCGAGAACCAGGCACAAGGCACTCGCCAGGGCCGATCTTGCTTCTGAGTCATTCAGGCGATGGTCTTCGCCAGTTGCGATCAAGGGAACTTCGATGTTTCCCCTGCATAATTCGAGGCTGTCGCCAAAGGGAACGCATTCATCTCGAATGCTGTGGATGATGACGGTTCCACTCTTGCACCGCCTGTTTCTGCACCATCGCCGCCATGCTGGTGCCATCAAGATCATCGGGGTATCACCCGAATCCAGGTCCATCGCCACGCCACCGCCTCTCGACGCTCCCACGATCACGTCTGGCTTCATGTCCTCAAAGGCCCGTTGAGCTTGAACCACGGCTCGACGAAAGAACCAGTCGGACAACCGTGGAGTTCGCACATCGTAACCCAGAGAACGCATGAACGCCGCTTTCGTGCCGCCGTCCGAAAACCAACCTGGCAAGAATAGAACTTTCTTTCGGATCAGCGGGAACATGGCTTCTCCCTTCAATTGGTCTGAATGATCTGGATTTCGGGCAATAGCAACGCCGAAAGAACACCGCCGTAACCCGCTCCCGTGTCAATCAAAACCTTGTTCCCGCACCGCCTGACATCGGAAAGTATGGCGTGCCCAGCGATGATCGTCTTCGCCGTCTGATGGCGGTGATCCACAAACGATAGGCGGTCGTCGTGAAGCCACTTTGGTTTGAAGATCGCCGCATCCCGCTCACGCAGATGGCGGACCTGCTCGTCGATGGGTTGTCGAGGATCGAAGCCGCAGTGAACGAAGAGGTAATCGGGATGCTCGACGACCCACGGCAAGGACGCCAAAAAGTCCTTATGTTCGGCGGGCATCTTCTCAAGAAAATCCTTCCCCGTGGCAAAGTACGAATGCAGCGTTCTGGTGTTGCGAGTGTGCAGGCGGTGCCAGTAAAAGTCCTTGTGCGGACTCTCGACAAGCCCCATCGCTTTCGCCAGATTCAAATCGTGGTTGCCGCAGAGAAACGTCGTCTGCGGGTGGGTCGCTCGCACGTCCAGAAGCAGTTCGATCACCTTCGTGTCTAGCGACAACTGTTTGCCCCGTCTGACGACAATTAGATTTCCCGTCGCAA